>JBLMVT010000045.1:0-3336 GCA_050256835.1 Betaproteobacteria bacterium
CGATCTGCACCGCGCGCAGGGTGCGCTCGTCCTCGCCCTCGGCGTAGGCGATGCGCGTCGGCGCCTTGCGCGCGGCCATGAACACCGGGCGCATGAACATGCCGGTGTAGGCGACGAACTGCTGCAGCGACTGCTTGTAGGCGTCGAGGTCGGCGATCGGCCGCGTCGCGACGCCGGACTCGGCCGCCGCCTTCGCCACCGCCGGCGCGATGCGCAGGATCAGGCGCGAGTCGAACGGCTTGGGGATCAGGTACTCGGGGCCGAAGCGCATATCCTCGCCCGGGTAGGCCTGCGCCACCTCGACGCTGACCTCGGCCTTCGCCAGGCCGGCGATCTCGTGCACGCAGGCGACCTTCATCTCCTCGGTGATGCGCGTCGCCCCGCTGTCGAGCGCGCCGCGGAAGATGTACGGGAAGCACAGGACGTTGTTGACCTGGTTCGGGTAGTCCGAGCGGCCGGTGGCGATGATGCAGTCCGGCCGCACTGCCTTCGCGATCTCGGGCCGGACCTCGGGCTCGGGGTTGGCCAGCGCCAGGATCAGCGGGCGCGGCGCCATGCTCTTCACCATCGCGGCGTCGACCACGCCGGCGGCCGAGCAGCCGAGGAACACGTCGGCGCCCTCCATCACGTCGGCCAGCGTGCGTGCGGCGGTGCGCTGCACGTAGCGGCGCTTGGATTCATCGAGCCGGTCCTGGCGCTTGTCGTGCAGCACGCCCTTGCTATCGCAGACGTAGACGTTGGCCTGCGACACGCCGAGCCGCACCATCAGGTCGAGGCAGGCGATCGCCGCCGCCCCGGCGCCGCTCACAGCGACCTTCACGTCCTCGATGCGCTTGCCGGTCAGCTCCAGCCCGTTGAGCAACGCCGCGGTCGAGATGATGGCGGTGCCGTGCTGGTCGTCGTGGAAAACCGGGATCGACAGCCGCTCCTTGAGCTTCTTCTCGATCGTGAAGCACTCGGGGGCCTTGATGTCCTCGAGGTTGATGCCCCCCAGCGTCGGCTCGAGCGCCGCGATGGCATCGACCAGCTTGTCGGGGTCGCGCTCGGCCAGCTCGATGTCGAACACGTCGATGCCGGCGAACTTCTTGAACAGGCAGGCCTTGCCTTCCATCACCGGCTTGCCGGCCAGCGGGCCGATGTCGCCGAGACCCAGCACGGCCGTGCCGTTGGTGACGACGCCGACCAGGTTGCCGCGCGCGGTGAATTCGGCCGCCAGGGTGGGGTCCTTCTCGATCGCCAGGCAGGCGTAGGCGACGCCGGGCGAATACGCCAGCGAGAGGTCGCGCTGGTTCATCAGCGGCTTGGTCGGCGTGATGGAGATCTTGCCGCGCACCGGGCTGCGGTGGTATTCGAGCGCGGCCTCGCGCAACGCGGCTTCGGCCGGACCGAGTTCGCCCTGTTCTGGCTTCATGGGTTCCCCCCGCGGCTGTCGGCCGCCTGCACTGGGAGGGCGAGATTAACGCCGGCGCCCGCGGCCGTCGCGCATAACTGTCCGTCGCGACCGGTCATGAATCGGCCGCGGCCTCGCTCGCTCAGGGCCGGATCTCGACGCCCTTCCAGAAGGCGACGCGGTCGCGGATCTGCGCCGCGGCCTCGCTCGGCTCGGGGTAGTACCAGACCGCCTCGGGGTTGAGGTCGCCGTCGACCAGCAGCGAGTAGTAGTTCGCCACGCCCTTCCAGGCGCAGGTCGTGCGGTGGTTGCTCGGCACGACGTACTCGCGCTTCAGGCTGGCCGCCGGGAAGTAATGGTTGCCCTCGACGACGACCGTGTCGTCGCTCTCGGCGACGGTGACGCCGTTCCAGATCGCCTTCATGCCGTCTCTCCTTCGCGCTCGATCGGGCCGATTCTCCCTGCGACCTCCCGACCCGCCTGCCGGTGGGCGCACTCGGACCAGGGTTTACCCTTATCATCGTTGGCAGGCCAACCGAGTGGGCGCACCATGAACCTGTTCTCCCGATTCATCAGCTGGATCTTCGACGCCAGCGAGGCCGCCGTCGACGCCCGTGCCGAGGCCTGGCTGGCGCAGTCCGTCGACCTGAAGGACCTCGAATGGCGCATGCGCGCGCTCGACGAGCACCGCGCCATGAGCCCCATCGGCCGCGCCTGACGCATCCGAGGGCGACGCGCCCGGCATACTTGCGCCCTTGCCGGCACCGGGCCGGCGCTTCGGACCCGTCACCGCGAAAGGCCGCCTCCATGCCGACTTCCCGCGCTCCCCGCCTGCCCACCCTGTTCGCCGCGCTGGCCGGCGTGCTCGCCGCCTTCGCCGTGCGGGCTGCCGACGCGCCGCCGATGGCCGCCAGCGAACCCAAGGTGCTGAACGTCTACAACTGGTCCGATTACATCGCCGACGACACGCTGAAGAACTTCGAGAAGGAGACCGGCATCAAGGTCACCTACGACAATTACGACAGCAACGAGATCCTGCACACCAAGCTCGTCGCCGGCCACACCGGCTACGACATCGTCGTGCCCAGCGCGCACTTCGCCAAGCAGCAGATCGAGGCCGGGCTGTTCCGCAAGCTCGACCGCTCGCTGATCCCCAACTGGAGCCACCTCGACCCGGCGATCCTGGCGCAGATGGCCAAGGTCGACCCCGGCAACCAGTACCTGGTCGACTGGATGTGGGGCTACGTCACGGTCGGCATCAATGCCGGCAAGGTCAAGCAGGCGTTGGGCGACCTGCCGATGCCCGCCAACCCCTGGGACCTGCTGTTCGACGCGAAGTACGCCAGCAAGCTCAAGGGTTGCGGCGTCAACTTCCTCGACTCGGCCTCCGAGGTGCTGCCGGTGGCGATGATCTACGTCGGCAAGCCCGGCTACAGCCGCAGCGCCGCCGACTACCCGGCCGCCGGCGAGATGCTCAAGAAGATCCGCCCCTACGTGACGCGCTTTTCGTCCTCGGGCTACATCAACGAACTGGCCGACGGCTCGCTGTGCGCGGTGATGGGCTACTCGGGCGACATCAACATCGCGCGCCACCGCGCGCAGGACGCCAAGAACGGCCAGGACATCCAGGCGCTGATCCCGCCCTCGGGGGCGACGCTGTTCTTCGACTCGATGGCCATTCCCGCCGACGCGCCGCACCCGCGCAACGCGCACCTGTTCATCAACTACATCCTGCAGCCCAAGGTCGACGCCAGCCTGACCAACAAGGTCTTCTACGCCAACCCGAACAAGGACTCGCTGCCGTTCGTCGACAAGCGCGTGGCGCAGAACAAGACCATCTTCCTGACCCCGCAGGACATGCAGAAGATGGCCGTGCCCGACGCCGTGCCGCAGGACATCCGGCGCGTGCAGACGCGCATCTTCACCAACTTCAAGGCCGGACGCTG
>JBLMVT010000046.1:0-6718 GCA_050256835.1 Betaproteobacteria bacterium
CGTAGCGCGATCCGCCACGCGTCGGCTTTCCACCCCTCTCCCGCCCGCGGGAGAGGGGGCGGGGGTGAAGGTGCGCCGCCGCTCCGGCCGCACCGCATCGACGTAGCCGCCGCTCGCCAGCGCCGAGCCCTCGGTCGCCGCCTCGAGCGGCAGCCAGCGCAGCGCGCCGCCGAGCAGGCCGCGCCGCTCGGCCGACTGCACGATGCGCTCGCAGGCCGCGGCGTCTAGCCGCAGCGCCAGGCGCTGCCAGCGGCGCAGCACCAGCGGATCGCGCCACAGGTCCTCGAGCGCGCGACGCAGCGCGGCGCGGTCGTCGAGCCGGCCGCAGGCGATGCGCCGCGCCAGCAGCGTGTGCATGAACGAGCGCAGTTCGTGGCGCGCCTCGGCCTCGGGCAGCAGCGCCACCAGCGCGGCGATGCGCCGGGTGTAGCCATCGCGCGCGAACTGCAGCGTCAGCATCGCCTGCAGCGCCTGCACCGGGTTGAGCAGGCGCAGCCGCGGCGGTGGCAGCACGAGCAGCGGCAACGTCGCCGCCTGCGCATGCGCCAGCGGCGTCGTGTACGACATCAGCACCGCCAGCCGCGCCCACTGCTCGGCGCCGAGGCCGTCGATCTGCCCGAGCCGGCCGGCCTCGATCTGGCGCACGAAGCCCATCGCGTCGTCCCAGCCGTAGGCGGACTTGGCGTGGTTGGCACGCGTGCTCATCACCGCCAGGTTGCCGGCGGCGTAGCCCGCGGCGTTGCAGACGCGGTCGACTGAAGCGTCGCTGAGGCTCCCGCTGGCGTGCGTCAGCGGCTCGCGCGTGATCGGGCAGTGCGCGACGTCGATGCGGTGCAGGAACGCCGGCGTCACCGCCGTCGCGTCGAAGGCGCGGCCACGCAGCCAGGCGTTGAGCCGCAGCTGCAGCCACTTGCGCACGTACGGCGTGGCCTGCAGCGTGCGCGGCCCGAACAGCGCCAGCCCGGCCTGCCAGCCCTGGAGCAATGGGTGGCCGGGCTGCACGTGCTCGGCGGGCAGCGCCAGGCGGTAGTGCGCGTGATCCCAGCCGATCTCGAAGGCGGTGCCGTCGAAGCCGGCCCGGCGGGCGTCGGCAGTGGGCGGCTCGAAGGGAAGGGTGGCTTGCATGGCGGTGCCTCGCGTCGGTCCCCGGGACGACCCCGGCACGGCCAGTCTCGGGGGCCGCAGGCTCAGGCGATGAGCCACCACGGCCTGCGGGCAAACCCGCCGCCCGAGCGCGGGCCGGCGTGACATCCGCACGCGGGCGGCCGGCTAGCATCCGCGCTGGCTCACGCCATGAGCCGCCCGGGAGGCACGCTGCGATGGACCGGACCGAGCGCTTCTACAAGATCGAAATGCTGATCCGCCACCGCGGCTGCGTGTCCTTCGCCGCCCTGATGGACGAGCTGGAGGTGTCGCGTGCCACCTTGAAGCGCGACCTCGAATACCTGCGCAGCCGCCTGAGCGCGCCGATCGTCTACGACCGCTTCGACAACGGCTACAAGTTCGACGCCCCGCCGGCCGACCGCGCCCAGGCGCAGCACGAGCTGCCCGGCCTGTGGTTCAACGAGCGCGAGATCCATGCCCTGCTGACGATGCACCAGCTGATCCAGCAGCTCGACGCCGGCGGCATGCTGGCGCGCCACCTCCAGCCGCTGCTCGAGAAGCTGCACGGCATGCTCGGCACCAGCGAGAGCGAGGCGCGCGCACTGATGAAGCGCGTGAAGATCGTCACCCCTGCGCGGCGCCCGGTCGAGGGCAGGTTCTTCGAGCTGGCCGGCAGCGCGCTGCTGCAGCGCAGGCGCATCCAGATGACGTACTACACGCGCGGCCGCAAGGCCGAGAGCGAGCGCGTCGTCTCGCCGCAGCGGCTGGTCCACTACCGCAATACCTGGTACCTCGACGCCTGGTGCCACAGGAGCGACGGCCTGCGCCGCTTCTCGCTCGACGCGATCCGCGGCGGCGCGATGCTCGACCAGAAGGCGAAGGAAGTGCCGATCAAGGCGGTGGAGGCCGAACTCGACGGCGGCTACGGCATCTTCGCCGGCGCCAAGGTGCAGTGGGCGACACTGCGCTTCACCCCCGAGGCCGCCGAGTGGGTGCGCCACGAGCAGTGGCACCCGGCGCAGGAGGCGAAGATCGAGGACGACGGCTCGCTGACGCTGCGCGTGCCGTACGCCGACGCCACCGAGCTGGCGATGGACGTGCTGCGGCACGGTGAGCAGGTGAAGGTGCTCGCGCCGGCGGCGTTGGCGCAGGTGGTGGGGGAGCGGTTGCGGCGGGCGGCGCGCACCTACGCCTGAGATCAGTGGCATCTCGCTACGAAGATATTGGCTCCATGGCTCACCGGGCGAGCCACCCAGCCGCTAGCCTTGCCGCACCGCCATCCGCCCCAGGAGCTTTCGTGCACGCCCTCGAACCCCCTGCCGCCCCCTCCGCCCAGCTCGACCCGATTTACCTGCACCTGCCCGTCACCGACCCCGAGACCATTGCGGCGCTGGCCGAAGCCACGGAAGGGCGCGAGCGGCAGGAGCTGGCGCTCGCGGCGCTGAAGGTCGGCATCCTGTCGCTCAAGGCCGCGCGCGGCACGGTCGACGGCGCGGCGATCCGCACCGAGGCCGATCGCCTGCTCGGCACGCTCGAGGAGCGCCTGTCCAAGCATCGGGAGTTGCTCGACGAGACGCTGGGCGGCACCCTGCGTGGCTACTTCGACCCGGCCAGCGGCGCCTTCAGCGAGCGCGTGCAGCGCCTGCTGCGCGCCGACGGGGAGCTGGCCACGGTGATCGGCGCGCAGGTCGACGCGGCGCGCGGCACGCTCGACACGCTGCTGGCGCAGCACCTGGGCGAAGCGAGCCCGCTGCGCACCTTGCTCTCGCCCGACGAATCGAACGCCTTCATCGCTGCGTTGCGCGGCCAGATGACGCAGGCGCTGGCGCAGCAGGGCGCGGCAATCGCGGCCGAGTTCTCGCTCGACCGTGCCGACAGCGCGCTCTCGCGGCTGGTGCGCGAACTGCACCAGCGCCACGGCGACCTGGAGCGCGCGCTTGGCGAGCGCGTGCAGTCGGTGGTCGGCGAGTTCTCGCTCGACGACGAGGATTCGGCGCTGTCGCGGCTGGTCGGCCGGGTCGAGGCGGCGCAGGGGCAGATCAGCGCGCAATTCTCGCTCGACAACCCGGAGTCGGGGCTGACGCGCATCGTGCAGCGGCTCGATCGCTTCGAGCGCGCGCACGGCGAGCGCGCGCGCGAGTTCGAGACGCGCGTCGCGACGCTGCTCGAGCGGCTGGTGACGCGCCGCGACGAGGCGCGCCGCTCGACGATGCACGGCAACGACTTCGAGCAGCGCGTCGGCGAGCAGCTGCAGCCGCTATGCCTGGCTGCCGGCGACGTGTTCGATGCGGTGGGCGCCAACGCCGGCGTGATCCCGCGCTGCAAGACAGGCGACTTCGTGCTCACGCTCGGTCCCGACTCGGCGGGCGCCGGGGCGGCCGTCGTCGTGGAGGCCAAGGCGAGCGCCGCCTACACGCTCAAGGCGACGCTGGCCGAGGCCGACGAGGCGCGGCGCAACCGCTCGGCCTCGGTGTGCCTGTTCGTTCACGCGGCCCGCACTGCGCCCGCCGGGCTGTCCGAGCTGGCGCGCTATGGCGCCGACATCGTCGTCGTCTGGGACGAGGAGGACGCCGCGACCGACGTGCGCCTGCGCGCCGCGCTGCTGCTGGCCAAGGCGCTGGCGGTGCGCGCCGGCCGCCACGATGCCGAAGAGGCCGCCAGCCTGGCCGAGATGGACGCCGCGATCGAGGCGATCCGCAAGCAGATCGCCGGCTTCGAGGAGATCCGCACCTCGGCGACGACCATCGTCAACGGCGGAAACCGCATCCTCGAGCGCGCCCGCATCATGGAAGAGAAGATCGGCCAGCGCCTGGCGGCGTTGGCGGAGCAGGTCGAGCGGATGCAGCAGGCGGAGGGCGGCGCCGACGCCTGAGGCGAGCACGGTGCCCGTGACACTGCAAGTTCACTCGTGTACACTGTCTCGTGCACAAATACCACGAAACATGAACCGCAACATCACGTTCACCGCGGACGAGGCGCTGATCGAAGCCGCGCGTGAGGCCGCGCGTGCAGAGAACACGACGCTCAACGAACAGTTCCGGATCTGGCTGGAGCAGTACGCGCGGCGCCGGCGCGCCGACCGGGCCATGGAGGTGGTCGACCGGCTGAGGCAATACGTGTCGACGGGCGGGCGCAAGTTCACGCGCGAAGACATGAATGAGCGGCGCTGACTTCCTCGACACGAACGTCTTCGTCTATCTGGTCGACGAAGCCAGCCCCGCCAAGCAGGCGATCGCGCGGCAGCTGGTGAGGGACGCGCACGCGCACCACAGTGGCGTGATCAGCTTCCAGGTCGTGCAGGAGTCGCTGCAGGTCATCACGCGCAAGTTCAAGGTGGTGGCGCGCCGCAGCGACGCCGCCGATTTCCTGCGCGACGTCCTGGTCCCCCTCTGGCAGGTCATGCCGAGTCCTGCTCTTTACGAGAAGGCACTCGGTCTGCAGGAGCGCCACGAGTTCAGCTTCTACGACAGCCTGATCGTCGCGGCGGCGCTCGAGGCCGGCTGCCGGCGGCTGCTCAGCGAGGATCTGCAGCACGGCCAACGGATCGAGGGCCTGCGGATCGAGAACCCGTTCCGCTAGTGAATCGCGGTCGCCGGCGCGCCGGCTCGAACGTCAATTTGCGGCCGTCAGCCTCCGCACCGCCTCCACGAACCGCGTCAGCGTCGGCGAGCGCGCGCCGCGCGCCAGCCGGATGTCGATCAACTGGAAGCGCCCGCGCGTGGCGTGCGCGCGGTCGAGCGCGCGCACCAGGTCGCCGGCGGTGCGAACGACGTGGCCGTCGCCTCCCATGCCCGCGGCCATCGAGGCGAAGTCCCAGGTGTCGAGGTCGTTGCAGCGGGCGTCGGGCGCGAAGGCGCGCAGCATCTCCCAGCTCGCGTTGTTGAAGACGAGCACGATCGGGTCCCAGCCGTGGCGGCGCGCGTTGCCCAGCTCCCAGCCGGTCATCTGGAACGCGCCGTCGCCGACCAGCACGAGCGGGCGCTCGCCGGTCGCGGCCTGCAGGCCGAGCGCGGCCGGAACGCCGTAGCCCATGGTCGCGTAGTAGCCCGGCGCGATCAGCGCCGTCGGGTCGATGTCCATCGCGGTGAACAGGCAGTCGCCGACGTCGCAGGCCAGCGGCAGCGTGCCGTGGCGCCGCATCAGCGCGTTGACGGCGTGCGCGATGTCGGCCGGTGCGACGGGCGCGTCGTCGGCCGAAGCGGCAGCCTCCTCGCGGCGCGCGGGTGGCGCCTTGGCACGCGGCTGCGCCGGCAGCGGCACGCGTTCGAGCAGCGCGTCGACCAGCCGGGCCAGCGGCACGTCGGGGTAGACGTGATGGCCCATCACGACCTGGCCGCCGAGCGCCTGGATCGCCAGCCGCAGGTCGATGCGCCGGCCCGACACCGCGAAGTTGGTGTCCGAGACGATCGCGCCGAGCAGCAGCAGCGCGTCCGAGCGCTCGACCTCGTCGGACAGCGCGGCGTCGCCAGCCAGCCCGAGGTAGGTGCCGCGGAATTGCGGCACATCGCAGCCGGTCAGCAGGCCGCGGCCCATGACGGTGGTGACGACCGGGATGTCGAGCCGCCGCGCCAGCTCGGCCACGCGCGCTTCGAGCCCGTAGCGACGAACCTCGACGCCGACCATCAGCAGCGGCCGGAGGCCGGCGCGCAACCGGGCCAGCAGCTCGTCGGCGCAGGCGGCGAGCGCCTCGTCGTCAATGGGCGCCTCGGGCGTCGTGCCGACCGCCTCGCACGGGCGTGCCGGCATGTCGCGGGGGATCTCGAGATACACCGGGCGCGACTCGCGCAGCGCCGCGTCGAGCACCCGGGCGATCGCCTCGGGCGCGCGCCGCGGGTCGTCAAGGCGGGCGCGGTCGACCGTCAGCTCCTCGAACACGCGCCACTGCGAATCGAGCGTCTTCACCTGGTGGTGCAGCTGCAGGCCGCTGGCCGCCTCGTGCGCCGCCGGCGCGCCCGACAGCACGACCAGCGGCACGCGCTCGGCATACGCGCCGGCCACCGGGTTGACCAGGTTGAACGCGCCTGCGCCGTAGGTCACGGCGGCGACGCCGAGGCCACCGCGCGCACGCGACGCCGCATCGGCGGCGAAGCCGACGGCCGGCTCGTGCGACAGCGTGTAAAGGGGCAGGATCGCGCTGCGCTCGATCTCGCCGAACAGCGGCAGCGCGAAGTCGCCGGGGATGCCGAACACCTCGGTCGCGCCGCGACGCGCCAGGGCCTGCAGGAGCTGCTGCGTCAGGGTCATGGTCGTCATGGCGCGCGACCTTAGACGTGCGACGCAGGCAGGGGCTTGCTTCAGGTCAACGGCGCCTCAACTGGGTGCATCGCGGCGCGACAGGACGCTACCATTGCGTCAACACATTGACGCAATGGCCCTGTCGCCTTCACCGCCATGACGAACCCCGCCTTCCACTGGGACGACCCCCTCCTGCTCGAGCAGCAGCTTTCCGACGACGAGCGCGCCGTGCGCGATGCCGCGCGCGCCTACGCGCAGGACCGCCTGGCGCCCCGCGTGCTCGAGGCCTTCCGCAAGGAAGAGACCGACGTGGCCATCTTCCGCGAGATGGGCGAGCTCGGGCTGCTCGGCCCCACCCTCCCCGAAGCCTATGGCGGCG
>JBLMVT010000047.1:0-10039 GCA_050256835.1 Betaproteobacteria bacterium
TGGCCGTTCCTCTGCGTCGACGACCTCGCTGAGCAGCGCCGCGGCGGCGCGCACGAGCGGCCAGGCCAGCGTCGCGCCGGTGCCGTCGACGCTGTGCAGGCCGAGCTCGAGCAGCGCGCCGGCGCCGAACAGCTCGAGCGCGCGGTCGAGGCCCTCGCCGCCATGGCTGCGCGCGAACAGCGCGTAGTCGGTGACCGACGCGGCGATGCGTGCCGCGGCGAGCAGTGCGGCGCAGGCGCCAAGTCCGTCGACGACCACCAGGTGCCGCTTGCTCGCCGCGACGAGGATGGTGCCGACCATCATCGCCGTGTCGTGGCCGCCGTAGGCCGCCAGCACCTCGACCGGATCGGTCGCCTCGCGATGCCGCACCTGCGCGGCCTGCAGCGCCACCAGGACGCGCGCCAGCTCGTCCGGCCGCTCGTCGCCGCTGGCGACCAGCTCGCGCAGCGGCGTGCCGGTCAGCCCGGCGATGACGAGCGCCGCTGCATGGTCGGCGCCGACGCCGACCGCCGCGCAGGCGATCGCGTTGCCGGGCAGCGTGCCGCCGATCTCCATGCCGGCGCGGATCGCCGCGTGCGCCTGCTCGAGGCTCATCGCCGGCCCGACGCGCGCGCTGCGCGTGCCGTGGGCGATCCGGCGCTGCATCAGCCGCGGATGCGGCTCGAGCGGCTCGGCCACGCCGGCGTCGACGATCAGCAGCTCCATCGTCTGCTGGCGCGCGAAGGTCGACACCGGCACGCGGCCGTCGAGCAGCTGGCGCACCAGCCCGGCGGTGCTGCGCGCCGGCGGCGCGCCGTCGACGTCGATCGCCAGCCCGTGGTCGGCGGCGAACAGCGCGAGCTGGGCATCGCGCAGGCGCGGCGCGACGCTGTTCTGGATCAGCCCGAGCCGCACCGCCAGCGGCTCCAGCTCGCCCAGCCTGCCGGTCGCCGCGCGGCGCCGCTCGAGCCGCTCGCGCAGTGCCGACTCGAGCCCCGGGTTGTGGGTCGGCGAGATCAGCGAGGTGCCGAGCGACATGGGGCTCTCAGCGCAGGAACAGCCGGTAGACGGGGTTGTCGGTCTCGTCGACGCAGGGATAGGCAAGGCCGTCGAGGAAGGCCTGGAACGCCTTCTTGTCGCCGCGCGGCACCTGGATGCCGACCAGGATGCGGCCGTGGTCGGCACCCTCGTTGCGGTAGTGGAACAGGCTGATGTTCCAGCTGGGGTGCATCGACGACAGGAACTTCATCAGCGCGCCCGGCCGCTCGGGGAAGACGAAGGCGTACAGCCGCTCGTCGCGCGCCAGTTCGCTGCGCCCGCCGACCATGTGGCGCACGTGCTCCTTGGCGAGTTCGTCGCCGGTCAGGTCGAGGCAGTCGAAGCCGTGCTGCACGAAGTGGCGCGCCACTTCGGCGGACTCGCCGTGGCTCGAGGTCGACAGCCCGACGAACACGTGCGCGATGCGCTCGTCGGAGATGCGGTAGTTGAACTCGGTCACGCTGCGCGGCCCGATCAGCTCGCAGAAGCGCCGGAAGCTGCCGCGCTCCTCGGGGATCGTCACCGCGAACAGCGCCTCGCGCTCCTCGCCGACCTCGGCGCGCTCGGCGACGAAGCGCAGCCGGTCGAAGTTCATGTTGGCGCCGGTGGTGATGGCGACGTAGGTCTCGTCGCGCGTGCCATGCCGGTCGACCCACTGCTTGAGCGCGGCGACGCCGAGCGCGCCGGCCGGCTCCAGGATGCTGCGCGTGTCCTGGAACACGTCCTTGATGGCGGCGCAGATGGCGTCGCTGTCGACGACGACGAAATCGTCGACCAGCTCGCGCGCGAGGCGGAAGGTCTCCTCGCCGACCAGCTTGACGGCGGTGCCGTCGGAGAACAGGCCGACGTCGGCGAGCTGCACGCGGCGCCCCGCGCGTACCGAGCGCAGCATCGCGTCGGAGTCCTGCGTCTGCACGCCGACGACCTTGATCTCGGGCCGCACGGCCTTGACGTACGCCGCGACGCCGGAGACCAGCCCGCCGCCGCCGACGGCGACGAACACCGCGTCGATCGGCGCCTGCTGCTGGCGCAGCATCTCCATCGCAATCGTGCCCTGGCCGGCGATCACGTCGGGGTCGTCGAATGGGTGCACGAAGGTGAGCTGCCGGCCGCGTTCGAGCTCGACCGCGTGGGCGTGAGCGTCGGAGTAGCTGTCACCGAACAGCACGACCTCGCCGTCGAGCGCCTTCACCGCGTCGACCTTGAGCTGCGGCGTGGTGACCGGCATGACGACGACGGCGCGGCAGCCGAGTCGGCGCGCGGCCAGCGCGACGCCTTGCGCATGGTTGCCGGCCGAGGCGCAGATCACGCCGCGAGCGAGCTGCTCGGGCGCCAGGTGGGCCATCTTGTTGTACGCGCCGCGCAGCTTGAAGCTGAACACCGGCTGGGTGTCCTCGCGCTTGAGCAGCACCCGGTTGCCCAGCCGCTGCGAGAGCGCGCGCGCGGGCTCGAGCGGCGACTCGATCGCCACGTCGTAGACCTTGGCGGTCAGGATGCGCTGCAGGTATTCGGCGAGGTCGGGCGACGCGCTTCGGGCCGCCCGCGGTTTCGAGGTCGAGCGGCCGGAGCCGGTCATTGGGGCAACTCCATCGGAGGGCGGCGCATGATACGCCACGCACCAAGAAAAAAGCCCAAGGCCGAGGCCCTGGGCTGAATCCACCAATGGAGGAGGTGGAGGAGACAAGCGGTGAAGCCGCCGCGCGACTTCGATGCCCGCATTGTAGCGAGACCGCTGCTGCACCGCAACACGCCGATAGTCTCCGTAGAGGGCTCGCCCTGGCGGCACGTGACGCACTCCACAATGCGATCCGGTGCCGGCAGTCGAGGGACGTTCGATCATGGAATGCACGATCCAGTGGCAAGGCGCAGGAGGCATGGCCTTCGTCGCCGAGACGGGCAGCGGTCACCTCCTGGCGATGGACGGCTCACCCGACGGCGGCGGTCGCAACCTCGCGCCGCGGCCGATGGAAACCGTGCTCGCGGGCACCGGCGCGTGCAGCGCCTACGACGTCGTGCTGATCCTGCAGCGCGGCCGGCACGACGTGCGCGGCTGCCGCGTCAAGGTGACGTCCGAGCGCGCGCCGGCAGAGCCGAAGGTGTTCACGAAGATCCACCTGCACTTCGTCGTCAGCGGCCGCGGCATCCCGGCGGCAGCGGTCGAGCGCGCGGTGGCGCTGTCGCACGAGAAATACTGCTCGGCGACGATCATGCTGGCGAAGACGGCCGCGATCACGACCAGCTTCGAGTGCCTCGAGGCCTGAGCGGCGCCGCCTCAGATGCGGTGCGCAACGGTCGTCATCACCCGCGCGGCCAGCCGCATCGCGCGGCGCAGCGGTGCGCCGAGCTCGGCCGCACCGGCCTGCGTGGCCTGCTCGGCATGCCGGATCTCGTCGCGCTTCATCGCCTCGACGATGGCGCGCGAGACGCCGTCGGCGGCGGGCAGGCGGTCGAGATGGCCGTCGAGGTGCTGCTCGACCTGGCGCTCGGTCTCGACGACGAAGCCGAGGCTGCGCGCATCGCCGAGCCGGCCGGCGAGGAGGCCGATCGCGAAGGCGCCCGCGTACCACAGCGGGTTGAGCAGGCTCGCTCGCGCGCCGAGTTCGTCGAGGCGCTGCTGAGTCCACGCGAGGTGGTCCGACTCGTCGCGCGCCGCCTCGACATAGCGCTCGCGCAGCGCTTCGTCGCGCGCCGTCAGCGCTTGCGCCCGGTACAGCGCCTGCGCGCACACCTCGCCGACATGGTTGACGCGCATCAGCGCGCCGGCCAGCCGGCGGTCATCCTCGGCGAGCGTGGGCCGCGGCAGCTGCTCGGCCGGTGAGGGGCGCGCCGCCACCGACGCGCCCGACAGCGTGCGCAACGCGTGCCCGGCCGCGGACAGCCAGGCATCGAGGGGAGACAATTGCCTTCTCATCGCGGGTCCTGAAGACGGCCTCGATGGTAGCCCTCTCGGCACCCCGCACGCCACGTTGTTCCCCCACAACACGCTGCCCGCTTTTTTGCCGCAATCAATGGCGTTTGCCGCAGGGCTCTGGTGCAATACGGCCAACTTCCGCTGAGGAGGTTGGCCTGATCAGCCCCTGGCGGGTGGCACCCCGATCGGGACCTCTTGTTCAACCAAGGAGATAGTCGCAATGAAAAGATCGCTGCTCGCTCTCGCGGTGCTCGGCATGATGGCCGGTACCGCTTCCGCGCAGTCGTCCGTGACGCTGTTCGGCGTCGTCGACGTGAACGCCAAGTACGTCAAGAACGATGGCTTCGACAACCGCAAGTCGCTCGGCACCGACGGCATCAACAGCAGCCGTCTGGGCTTCCGCGGCGTCGAGGATCTCGGCGGTGGCCTGAAGGCTGGCTTCTGGCTGGAGGCGGGCGTGAACCCCGACACCGGCACGGTCAACTCGCCTCAGTTGTTCAATCGCCGCTCCACACTCAGCCTGATGGGCAACTGGGGTGAGTTGCGCCTCGGCCGCGACTACACGCCGGTGTTCTGGAACCAGACCGTGTTCGATCCGTTCGGCACGAACGGTGTGGGCTCGTCGATCAACGTCACTCATAACATCGCGCAGCCGACCTACGTCCGCGCCAGCAACAGTGCGGCCTACTTCCTGCCGTCCGGCCTGGGTGGCCTGTATGGCTGGGCGCAGATCGCGGCGAACGAGGGTGGCGCAAACACCGCCGGCAAGTACGCGGGCGGCCGCGTCGGCTATGCTGCCGGGCCGTTCGACGTGGTGGCCGCTTATGGCCAGCAGTACTTCACGGCCACCAGCACGGGCGGCAAGTTCAAGGAGTTCAACCTCTCCGGCTCGTGGGACTTCGGCGTGGCCAAGATCATGGCCCAGTACAACGACGAGAAGTACACCGACACGCTGGCCGCCGCGGTGCCGGCCCTCAACGAGCGCCGCTACCTGCTGGGCGCCGTGGTGCCGATCGGCACGGGTGAGATCCACGCCTCGTGGGTGCGCAACGACGTGCGCGACGCCGGTTTGCTGAGCACGCAGAGCGACGCCAACCAGTACGCCCTGGGCTACGTCTACAACCTGTCCAAGCGCACGGCGGTCTACGGCCAGGGCGCTCGCATCAACAACAAGGGCTCGTCGGCCTTCTCGGTGTCCGGCGGCACCAGCAGCCCGGGCGGTCCGACCGCTGGCGGCAACTCGTCCGGCTTCGAGCTCGGCATCCGCCACTTCTTCTGATCCCGCGGCTCGCCTCGCGCGAGTCGTCGAGCAGCTTGCAGGCCGCCTTCGGGCGGCCTTTTTTCGTGCGGCATCGATGCGGGCTTACCCCTTTGCGGGGCCCGGGGCTTTTGTCGATGATCCGGCATCCCGCGCGCGGCAGCCCGGCGCGGCGAGTCCCGACCGCGCATGATCGCCTTCATCCTCCGCCGCCTCGCCCAGGCCGTCATCGTCATGCTGGCGGTCGGTTTCATCGCCTTCCTGCTGTTCCAGTACGTCGGCGACCCGGTCAACAACCTGCTCGGCCAGGACGCCACGCCGCAGCAGCGCGCGCAGCTGCGCGCCGACCTCGGACTCGACAAGCCCTTTCCCGTACAGTTCGCGCACTTCGTCGCCAACGCATCCGAGGGCGAGTTCGGGCTCAGCCTGCGGCAGGGCCGCAAGGTCTCGTCGCTGATCGTCGAGCGGCTGCCGGCGACGCTCGAGCTGGCTGTCATCGCTGCCGTCCTAGCGCTGGCGGTCGGCATCCCGCTGGGCGTGTATTCGGCGATCCGCCGCGGCACGCGCGGCTCGCAGGTCGTGCTGGTGCTGTCGCTGCTCGGCGTCTCGCTGCCGACGTTCCTGATCGGCATCCTGCTCATCCTCGTGTTCTCGGTGCTGCTCAAGTGGCTGCCGAGCTTCGGCCGCGGCGAGGTGATCGCCTTCGGGCCGTGGACCAGCGGGCTGTTCACGCTCGACGGCTGGAAGCACCTGCTGCTGCCGGCGATCACGCTGGCAGTGTTCCAGCTCGCGCTGGTGCTGCGGCTGGTGCGCGCCGAGATGCTCGAGGTGCTGCGCACCGACTACATCAGGTTCGCGCGCGCGCGGGGCCTTCCTGACCGCGCGATCCACTTCGGCCACGCGCTGAAGAACACGCTGGTGCCGGTGATGACGCACACCGGGCTGCAGCTCGGCGGGCTAATCGCCTTCGCGATCATCACCGAGACGGTGTTCCAGTGGCCCGGCATGGGGCTGCTGTTCATCCAGGCGGTGCAGTTCGCCGACATCCCGGTGATGGCCGCCTACCTGTGCCTGATCGCGCTGATCTTCGTGATCATCAACCTCGTCGTCGACCTGCTCTATTTCGCCGTCGATCCCCGGCTGCGCGTCGAGCGAACGGCCGCCGCGCACTGAACCGTCATTCCGAAGGAGACCCACGATGAAGCTTCGCACCACCCTGCTCGCAGCCGCGCTGTCGCTCGCCTGCGGGGTCGCCGGCGCCGTCACGCTGCGCGTGGCCGATGTCGGCGACGTGCAGTCGATGGACCCGCATTCGCTCAACGAGTCGCTGCAGCTCAGCTTCATGAGCAATGTCTACGACCCGCTGGTCGCGCGCGGCAAGGACATGTCGCTGGTGCCGACGCTGGCCACGCACTGGGCGCAGACCTCGCCCACGGTGTGGCGCTTCGACCTGCGCAAGGGCGTGAAATTCCAGGACGGGACGCCGTTCACCGCCGACGACGTGGTGTTCTCGTTCAAGCGCGGCGCCGCCGAAGGCTCCGACATGAAGGGCTACACCGCGCCGATCAAGGAGGTGCGCAAGGTCAACGACTACGCGGTCGACATCGAGACGAACTCGCCGTTCCCGATCCTGCCCGACACGCTCACCGTGTACGCGATGATGAGCAAGAAGTGGTGCGAGGACAACAAGGCCGAGCATCCCGTCGACCGCCGCAAGGGCGTCGAGAACACGGCCTCGTTCAAGGCCAACGGCACCGGGCCCTACCGCCTCAAGGAGCGCCAGCCCTCGACGCGCACCGTGCTCGTGCGCAACCCGAACTACTGGGGCAAGGTCGAGGGCAACGTCGATGAGGTGGTCTTCACGCCGATCGGCAACGATGCGACCCGCGTCGCCGCGCTGCTGTCGGGTGAACTCGACGTGATGGAGCCGGTGCCGCTGCAGGACGTCGACCGCATCAAGGCGGCCGGCTTCAAGGTACTGCAGGGGCCCGAGCTGCGCACGATCTTCCTCGGCATGGACCAGAAGCGCGACGAACTGCAGTTCTCCAGCGTCAAGGGCAAGAACCCGTTCAAGGACAGGCGCGTGCGCCAGGCGTTCTACCAAGCGATCGACATTGAGGCGATCAAGACCAAGGTGATGCGCGACGCGGCGACGCCGACCGCCGAGATGGTCGGCCCGGGAGTGCGCGGCGTCCAGCCCGACATGAACAAGCGCCTGCCCTATGACGTCGAGGCGGCCAAGAAGCTGCTCGCGGAGGCCGGCTACGGAGCGGGCTTCGAGGTCGGCATGAACTGCCCGAACGACCGCTACGTGAACGACGCGCAGATCTGCCAGGCGGTGGCCGCCAACCTGGCGCGCATCGGCGTCAAGGTGAACCTGCAGGCCGAGACCAAGAACACCTACTTCCCGAAGATCCTGCGGCGCGACACCAGCTTCTACCTGCTGGGCTGGACGCCCTCGACGACCGACGCCCACGACGCGATGTACAACCTGATGGCCACGCCGACGCCCAAGGGCCAGGGCCAGTTCAACCTCGGCTCCTACAGCAACCCGAAGTTCGACGAACTGACGGCCAAGGTGCAGAGCGAGACCGATCCGGCCAAGCGCAACGAGGAGATCCGCGAGGCGTTCAAGATCCACGCCGACGATGTCGGCCACATCCCGCTGCACCAGCAGGCGCTGGCCTGGGGCACGAAGAGCAACGTCGACCTGGTGCAGCTGCCGACCAATTACATGATGTTCAAGTGGATCACGGTCAAGCCGAAGTGAGCGGCGCGGCGGCGACGGCCGCCCCGGCGCGCGGCGCGCCGTCCGCCGGAGCGCTCGCGCGCTTTCTCGACAGCGATCTGTGGTACAGCTTCCGCACCTCTCCGATGGCGATCGCCGCCGCGGCGATCGCCATCGTGTGCGTGTTCTGCGCGCTGTTCGCGAACTGGGTGGCGCCGCACAACCCGTTCGACCTGGCGACGCTCGAACTCGGCGACTCGCGCCTGCCGCCGGTGTGGCAGGCGGGCGGCAGTTCGAAGTACCTGCTCGGCACCGACGACCAGGGGCGCGACATCCTCTCCGCGCTGATGTTCGGTGCGCGCATCTCGCTGTTCGTCGGCGTCGCCTCGGTGCTGCTGTCGATGCTGGTCGGCGTGGCGCTCGGCCTGGTGTCCGGCTTCGTCGGCGGCAAGACCGACGCCTTCATCATGCGCGTGTGCGACGTGATGCTGTCGTTCCCGGCAATCCTGGTCGCGCTGCTGGTCGACGGCGTCGGTCGCGCGCTGTTCCCCAACGCTCACGAGTCGCTCGCCTTCGGCGTGCTGATCGTCGCCATCGCGCTGACCGGCTGGGTGCAGTACGCGCGCACCGTGCGCGGCTCGACGATGGTCGAGCGCCACAAGGAATACGTGCAGGCCGCGCGCGTGATCGGCGTCGCGCCGCTGGCCATCATGCGCCGCCACGTGCTGCCCAACGTGCTCGGGCCGGTGTTCGTGCTGGCGACGATCCAGGTTGCCTCGGCGATCGTCATCGAGGCCACCCTGTCGTTCCTCGGCGTCGGCGTGCCGCCGACGACGCCCTCGCTGGGTACGCTGATCCGCGTCGGCAACGACTTCTTGTTTTCCGGCGAGTGGTGGATCACCATCTTCCCGGGGGCGATGCTGGTGCTGATCGCGCTCAGCGTGAATCTGCTCGGTGACTGGCTGCGCGATGCACTGAACCCGCGGCTGCGCTGAAGCGATACACCGAACCGGCTTCGCGCCCGCAGGTCCAATCGGCCTCGAGGAGATTCGCCATGAACGCTGTCCGCCTACCGATCGCCTTTTCGGCCGCCGCGCTGAGCGTCGCCCTGGCTGCGTGCACCACGCCGTATTCGCAGCTCGTCGGCTACCGTTATCACGTGGCCGAGATCGACACCTACCCGGTGACCGTGACCCGCGTCGACGACACCAGCTACCACCGCCTGCCGGTGCTGATCGACCCCGGCGTGCACCAGGTCACGGTGCAGGCGCCGCCGGCCGCCGGCTTCCCCTACGGCAAGACGCGGACGATCGCGCTCGACGTCAAGCCGTGCACCCGCTACTACCTCGTCGCGGTGAAGCCCAACCGGCTGTCGCAGGACTTCGACGTCCGGATCGACTACACCGAGCCGGTGCCCGGCTGCCGCGCCGGCTGACCTCGAACCTGCCCCGATGCCCGTTCCCCTGCTCGAAGTGAGCCACCTGCGGGTGGAATTCCCGACCCGCCGCGGCACGCTGGTCGCGCTCGACGACGTCTCGTTTGACATCGCGCCCGGCGAGATCCTCGGCGTTGTCGGCGAGTCGGGCGCGGGCAAGTCGCTGACCGGCTCGGCCATCATCGGCCTGCTCGATCCGCCCGGGCGCATTGCCGGTGGCGAGATCCGCTTCGAAGGCCGGCGCATCGACAACCTGCCGGAGGAGCGGATGCGCCGCGTGCGCGGGCGCTCGATCGGGGCGGTGTTCCAGGACCCGCTGACGTCGCTGAACCCGCTATACACGATCGGCCGGCAGCTCGTCGAAACGATCCAGACGCACCTGCCCGTGGGCGCCGACGAGGCGCGCCGGCGCGCCGTCCGCCTGCTCGAGGAAACTGGCATCCCGGCCGCGGCCGAGCGCATCGATGCGTATCCGCACCAGTTCTCCGGCGGCATGCGCCAGCGCGTCGTCATCGCGCTCGCGCTGGCGGCCGAACCGAAGCTGATCGTCGCCGACGAGCCGACGACGGCGCTCGACGTGTCGATCCAGGCGCAGATCATCGCGCTGCTCAGGCGCCTGTGCCGGGAGCACCGCGCCGCGGTCATGCTCGTCACGCACGACATGGGCGTGATCGCCGAGACCTGCGACCG
>JBLMVT010000048.1:0-4484 GCA_050256835.1 Betaproteobacteria bacterium
GCGCTGCTGTTCGCGCTGCTCGGCCGCGTCGTCGACTGGCTGGCCAAGGTCGAGCCGGCGCGGCTGTGGAGCGACGAGCGCGGCACGATGGTGCTGCTGGTCGTCCTGCTGGCCGCTAGCACGCTGATGGTCGCGCTGCAGGCGCTCGTCAAGCAGCAGGCGCTGGCCGGCAACTTCCCGATGCTGCTGCGCTGGCGCTTCCATCGCCTGCTGCTGCAGCAGAGCATGGGCTTCTACCAGGACGAGTTCGCCGGCCGCGTGGCGACCAAGGTGATGCAGACGGCGCTGGCCGTGCGCGACATCTGGATGGTGCTGTGCGAGCTGCTGGTGTTCGTGATCATCTACTTCGTCACGCTGCTGACGGTGCTCGGCGGCTTCGACGCGTGGCTGCTCGCGCCGTTCGTCGGCTGGGTCACGCTGTACGTGGCGGCGCTGGTGTACTTCGTGCCGCGGCTGGGCCGCGTCGGCCGGCTGCAGGCCGACGCGCGCTCGCTGATGACCGGACGCATCGCCGACGCCTACACCAACATCGCCACCGTCAAGCTGTTCTCGCACGCCGGCCGCGAGGCCGCCTACGCGCGCAGTGCGATGAAGGAGTTCATGACCACGGTGCACGGCCAGATGCGGCTCGTCACCGGCTTCGAGATCGTCAACCACGCGCTGTCCATGGGGCTGATCCTGGCCACCGCGGGGGCGACGCTGGCGCTGTGGTCGAAGGGGCAGGTAGGCATCGGCGCGGTCGCCGCGGCGACCGCGATGGCGCTGCGCCTGAACGGCATCTCGCACTGGGTGATGTGGGAGATGGCGTCGCTGTTCGAGTACATCGGCACGGTGCAGGACGGCATCGGCACGCTGTCGAAGCTGCACAGCGTCACCGACCGGCCCGACGCCAGGCCGCTGGTGGTGACGAAGGGCGAGATCCGCTTCGAGCACGTGCGCTTCGCCTACGGCGCGACCGACCGCGCCGAGCCGGTGATCGACGACCTCTCGCTCGTCATCCGGCCGGGCGAGAAGATCGGCCTGGTCGGCCGTTCCGGCGCCGGCAAGTCGACCATCGTCAACCTGTTGCTGCGCTTCTACGACGTCGAAGGCGGGCGCGTGCTGATCGACGGGCAGGACATCGCCCACGTCACGCAGGACTCGCTGCGCGCGCAGGTCGGCATGGTGACGCAGGACACCTCGCTGCTGCACCGCTCGGTGCGCGACAACATCCTGTACGGCCGCCCCGATGCCAGCGACGCGCAGATGGTCTCGGCGGCGCGGCGCGCCGAGGCGCACGCCTTCGTCGGGCAGCTGTCCGACCCGGCCGGGCGGCGCGGCTACGACGCGCACGTCGGCGAACGCGGCGTCAAGCTTTCGGGCGGGCAGCGCCAGCGCATCGCGATCGCGCGCGTGATGCTGAAGGACGCGCCGATCCTGCTGCTCGACGAGGCCACCAGCGCGCTCGACAGCGAGGTCGAGGCCGCCATTCAGGCCAGCCTGTACCGGCTGATGGAAGGCAAGACCGTGGTCGCGATCGCGCACCGGCTGTCGACCATCGCCGCGATGGACCGGCTGGTTGTGCTCGACCGCGGCCGCATCGTCGAGTCGGGCGACCACGCCAGCCTGCTCGCGCGGCGCGGCCTGTACGCACGCCTGTGGGCGCACCAGAGCGGCGGCTTCCTCGGCGAGGACGCGGGCGAGGAGGAGCCGCTGGAGGAAGCGCTCGCGAAGTGACGACGGCGCCCGTGCCGTCGTCATCCCGGGCATGACACCCTCGCGGGCGCGCCGTTTGCCGCGCGCCTCGCATGCGCGGCTTCGAGGAATCGACCCTGTGGCGCCTCAGCGCGTTCGAGCGCGTTCGCCGCGAGACCGGCGGCAGCGGCTTCATGTCGATGGGCGCGACGTCGCTGCTGTCCTCGACGCTGCTGGCCGACCTGCGCCGCGTCGAGGACTGGCGCAGCGGCGAGTGCGACGTGGTCGAGGTGCTGGCCGCGAGCCTGCGCCATCGCGAGGCGCTGCTGCTGTTGCTGCGCTACGAGGAGCTGGTCTGGCCGGTCACGCTGTTCCCGCAGCACATGCAGTGCCATTCGCCGCGCGACCTCGCCGTCGCGCCGCCGCAGGGGCTGGCGACGCTGTCCGTGCTGGCCGTCGAGCCGCCGGGCGTGCGCGTGCCCGGCCACTGGATGCACGAACGCATCGGCGCTGCGGCGCACTACCGCCCGCTGCTGCCGCTGCTGTGGCGCGTCGCGCTGCACGGGCCGCGCTGGCAGCTGCTGGCCGACATCGGCGGCACGGCGGCCTACCGCGTCGTGCCGAGCCCGCACGGCGCGCTGCCCGCCGTCGGCGGCGCACTGGCGCCGGCGATCGAGCGGCTGCGCCGCGAGTCGTCCTCGCTGCGCGAGATCGCGCACTGGCCGGGCATGGGGCTCGAGCGCGCCAGCCGGCTGCTCAATGCGCTGTACCTCGCGACGGCGCTGCTGACGACGCGCTCGCACCCGGCGGCGCGGCGCGAACCGAGGCCGCTGTTCGGGTCGCGGCGCAGCCGCTGAAAGCGGCCTCTTTACGATGCTTTACACCGGCGGCGGTGAACGAGGCGGCGCGGCTCGGCGTTGTTCGGGCAGGGCGGCCATGCCGCCGCCAACGCAGGAGAAGAGTCATGCCTTCGAACCGATTGCGCAGCCTGGTCGTCGTCGCCTCGCTGGGGCTCGCCGCCGCGGCGGCGCAGGCCCACACGAACGTGCAGTGGTCGATCGGCATCAATGCCCCGCTGGCGCCCGGCGTCGCGCTCGGCACGGTGGTGTCCAACGGCCCGCTCTATGCGGCGCCCGTCTATGCGGCCCCGGTCTACGCGGCGCCGGTGTACGCGGAGCCGGTCTACCTGCCGCCCGCGCCGGTGGTGTACACCCCGGCGCCGGTCTATGTCGCGCCGCGGCCGATCTACGCGGCACCGGTGCCCTATGTCGTGCGCCATCGCGCGCCGGGCTGGCGCGGCTGGCAGCACCACCGTCACGACCGCGACGACGGCCGCGTCGGCTGGCGCTGAAGGCGGGCGACATGAGCCTGTCGCTGCGCGCCGGCGCCGTCGCGTTCGCCGCCACGCTGCTCGCGTCGTGCGGCGGCGGCGACGGCGGCGGCTCGCTGGTCACGCCGATCGCCGAGGACACGGTGCCGGCCGGGCCGCGCATCGACGTGAGCGCGCTCGACCTGTTTCCGCTCGACGCCGGCGACGACTGGACCTACGACCTCTTCTTCGGCGCTCAGGCCGGCGGCACGGTGACGCGCAAGATCGTCGCCGGCCCCGACGCCAACGGCTGGTTCACGTTGCGCGAGAGCGGCGCCACGCAATCGACCGACGTGTTCTACCGCCAGACCAGCGAAGGCATCGAGCAGTTCGACCCGCTCGGCGCGCAGCAGTCGATGCCCGGCGCGTACCGGGCGCTGCCGGCCATCGTGCAGTACCCGATGCCGTTCTACGCCCCCGGCGGCGTGCGCCGCGTCGTGCGCCAGGGCGACGCGCTGGCCGACCTCGACGGCGACGGCTTCGGCGACGCCTTCCGCGTCGAGATCACGCAGGTGTTCCGCGGCTTCGAGACGCAGGACGTGTTAGGCCAGCCGGCGCAGGTGGCGCACTTCAGCACCGAGCTCGCGTTCACGATCTTCCTCAGCGCCAGCGGCAGCTCGTACACGACGACCACCACCGAGGAGGGCTATCTCGCCTCCGGGCTCGGCCTGGTGCGTGCCGACCGCGCCGCCACCGGCTCAGACGGCGCGGTGATCGTCGAGCCGTACACGCTGACGCTGCGCGACGCGGCGATCGCGCCGTTGCCCTAGAAGCAGAAGTCGTCGCCCGTGTTCAGCCGGCAGGCGAAGCGCAAGCCCTCGGTGCCCTGCTTGGCCGAACGGCGCAGCACGGCGGTCGCCTCGTGGGCGATCGCGTCGGGCAGCGGCACCGTCACCGGCGCACCGGTCGAGTTGCCGTAGAAGTTCAGGAAGCAGGTCTCCTGCCCGGCGCACAGTCGCTCGATCTGCCTGACGTAGGCGTCGCGGTCGCGCTCCTGCCCCGGCGGCACGATGACCACCCGGATGATTCCCTGCCGGCCGGCCACCGGCCAGGCGCCGTCGTCGCCGGCGGTCGCGATCGCGGCGAGCGCGGCCAGCGCGAGCGCTGAGCGCGCCGCGGCCTTCACCGCGCGCCTTCCGGCAGCTCGATCTTGATGTCGAGCACCTCGAGATCGTCCTGGCGCTCGACGTTGACCTTGATGTCGTCGAGCCTGATCGATGCGTACTTCGAGATCACCGCGAGCAGTTCGCGCTGCAGCGCCGGCAGCCAGTCGGGCCCGCGCCGGGTGCGCGCGCCGCGCTCGTGCGCGAGGATGATCTGCAGCCGCTCCTTGGCGACGCTGGCGGTCTTCTTCTTCTCGCCGAGCAGGAAGGAAAGCAGGGACATCGCGCCTACCTCCCGCCGAACACGCGCTTGAAGAAGCTCGGCTTCTCGGCCTCGA
>JBLMVT010000049.1:0-8648 GCA_050256835.1 Betaproteobacteria bacterium
ACTACTACCGGATCGGCGACCGCAGCCACGCGCAGATGGAGTGGCAGCGCGAGCGCTTTCGCGTGCACGTCCGCGCGGCGCGAGCGGGCGGCCTGCCGCTGGTCGTGCACACGCGCAGCGCTTCGGCCGACACGCTGGCCGTGCTGCGCCAAGAGGGCCAGGCGCAGGTCGGCGGCGTCTTCCACTGCTTCACGGAGACGATGGAGGTCGCGCGTGCGGCGCTCGACCTCGGCTTCCTGATCTCGTTCTCCGGCATCCTCACGTTCCGCAACGCGGCCGGGTTGCGCGAGGTGGCGCGCTTCGTGCCGCTGGACCGCTGCCTGATCGAGACCGACAGCCCATACCTCGCGCCGGTGCCGCACCGGGGCAAGACGAACAGCCCGGCGTGGGTACCGCACGTGGCTCGGCAGCTCGCCGAGGTGAAGGGCCAGACGATCGAGGCCGTCGCGGACGCGACCTCGCGCAACTTCGAACGCCTGTTCGGGCTGCCGGAGAGGCCGGCCAACCGGCCGTCGTGAAGCCGGCGCTGTCGGTGTTCTTCCGACAAGCGGTATGGGCGCGCGCCGACTACAGTAGGCTCAGGACGGGGCCTACAGTCGCGACACCACTCATGCTGGAGCAACCCACATGGCGCACGTGCATCCGACACCGAATCCCTTCGCGCTGATGATGGATCCCGAGGCCGTCTTGCGCGCGCTCGAAGCCTCGGACCGGCTCGGCCGCCTGAAGAGCCGCATTTGCCGTCCGCTCGACAAACCTCTGATCGCCCGCAGCGCAGACGATGTCGCGGCATTCGATCAGGCGATCGAGGGCGAGCCGGCGGCGGAGGAAAGCGGACAGACGGCTGTCTGAGGCGTCGCTGTCGCGTCAGAGATGCGCGACAATGTGCATTATGTTAAGAAGGCGAAATGGCCCTCACACATCGATCGTCCGGCCTTCTTGAAAGCGCTTGTTCTCGAATTCGATCCCGCTGGCGTCTGCAGCGGACCCGAGGTTCCGCGGATAGCCGAGCGGATTT
Organism: Betaproteobacteria bacterium; assembly: GCA_050256835.1. Lineage (GTDB taxonomy): Bacteria > Pseudomonadota > Gammaproteobacteria > Burkholderiales > Burkholderiaceae_C > JAMHWF01. The sequence continues at coordinate 1,019 of JBLMVT010000049.1, forward strand.
GCGACGACCCGGCAACGGCCGACGGTGTAGTCGAACGTGTCGTGAGTGTGGCCGTGAATCCAGACGTCCGCCTGCGAAAGCAGTTGCGGCAGTTGACTCGCGAACGCCGCGTTGAGCGCCTGCCCGGCATAGCGCGGATGGATGCTGCCTTCATGCGGCGCGTGATGCGTGATGACGATCGTCTTGCCCTCGAACGGGCGCGCCAGTTCGTGCTCCAGCCAGCGGCGCGATTGCTCATGCAGCGCGAGAGCGTCTTCAGGCATGAAGTGCTCGCCCGACGCCTTGCGGATGAGCCGGTGGTCGACGATGCGACGTACCGCCTCGGCCATTCCCGCCTTCGGGTCTGCGCCAGCGCTCGGTAGCCGGTAGTCCGTCCACAGGGTGCAGCCCAGAAAGCGCACGCGGCGCAATGGGTCGCGGCGCTCTACGGCCCAATGCTCGAACCGGCTCAGGTCCGCGACTTCGTTGTCAAGGACCACGACCGACGTGCCGCGTGCCGCCTCCCGGATGGAAGCTCGAACGTCATCGAGCACTCGCTCGTACGCTTCGTGGTTGCCGAGCACGTAGAGCACCGGCACGGGCCACGTTGCGAACTTGCGCACACCGGCCACGCCATTGTCGATGTCGCCTGCGAGCACGAGCAGATCCGCGTGGGGCAAGGGTGAAACGACGGTCGCGTCGGCAAAGGCCCTGCCGAGGCACTCCAGGTGCAGGTCGGACGCAAACTGGATTCGCATCGAAGTCGGGCGCGGACTCTGATGGAGAGTGTGCCGGAATGTCGAGCGCCGCATCGCCAGACGCGTGCGCGCTGCCCGAACGCGCCTTCGGAGCCTGTCGCAGATGGCACAACGTTGTTACAGCCGGATTCCCTCGGCAACGTCTTCGCGACCGGAGAATCACGGCGATGAAGCCCCGCGCCCTTCCCGTCGTCCTCGCGCTGGTCGTCGTGGCAGGCATCTCGACGCTGGGCCTCGCGGTCGCCCGCGCCACCTTCGACCCGCGCGCGGACAACGTTGCTGCGGCTGTTCCGTCTCCCGAGTCGCTGCGGTGGGCCGTCGTGACCGCCGCGCGGATGCCGGTCGACCAGGCCCTGGAGGACTACACCTCGGCGCGCTACCGTGCCGAGGCCGTCGCGGACGACCAGGCAACGGTGTGCGGGTGGCTGAACACGCGAAGCGCCTCCAGCGACTACACCGGCTTTCTGCGCTATCTGTCCGACGGCCACCGCTTCCTGATCGAAGGCGCCACCTTTCGCACCTGGCCGCCGCAGGCAGCCGGCGGCGCCGCCTTGATGGTCCGGGCCGTCGACCTGATCGAGAAGGGCCGCCTTGCGAGCGCTTCCGAGTTCGAGCGAGGCTCCGCCGAGGTGCTGGCCGGGCCCACCTTTCAGTGGTATTGGAAGTCGCGCTGCCCTGTGGCAGCGCTGGCGACAGGCACTGCCTCGCAACGGATTGCACTCGCGGCGACACGGTCATCCGCGCATGGGCACACCACGCGCAGCGCGGCTCACGCGAGTTCGAAGACGCTCTCGGCCAAGGGAATCAAGCGAGTCGGCAAGGTGGGCAAGGTCCCGGTGACCGGAGCCAAGAAGTTGATGGTGCGACGAGGCGGGCAGCGCGTGCCGACATAGCCGAAATCCGTGTCGTCCGCCCTACGGGGGCACTGCCCCACGTCGGCACCATCACCGCGCGGCTTCAGCGCCGCCGACCGCGGGGAGCGCCCTTCGCCTCATCCCGAGCCATTCGTTGGCGAGCAGCGCGGCGATCACCACCGCGCCACCGGTAATCGTCGATCGTGAAGGAATCTCGCCAGCGCCGATCCAGGCCCAGAGCACCCCGAACACCACCTCGAGCAGCGCCAGCAGCGCAACCTCGGGCGCGGGTAGCACGCGCGCGACCGCGACGGCGAGCAGGCACGGCACCGCGAGTTGCACCACGCCGAGCAGCGCCAGCAAGCCGAGGTCATGCGCCGAAGCGCGCAACGGCAGCGCCGCGGGCAGCGTGAGCAGCGCGGAGATCACGGCGCCGACCAGCACCGCGGGCAGCATGTCGCCAGGCTCCTCCGCTTGGCCGGGCCGGCTGGTGTACTGCATGACGGTCCAGTTGAGCGCCGCGGCCAGCGGAACCGCGAGCGCGACCAGCATGCCGATCAAGGCGCCCGACCCTGCCGTGGCGCCGTCGTGGAACATCCACGTCATGCCGGCCGCGGCGGCGACGATCGCCAGCCAGGTGCGCGCCGGAAGCCGGTGCCCCAGCAGCAGCCGCGCCAGCAGCGCGGTCAGCAGCGGCGCCACCGACATCGTGATCAGCACATTGGCCACGGTGGTGAGGGTGATCGCGACCATGAAGGCGGTGAACATCACCGACCAGCACAGGCCCGAGAGCCACAGCGGCCACGGTGCGCGAGCGAGGCGGCGCCACATGCCGGTCCCGCGTAGCGCTGTCAGGCCCGAGGCCAGCGCCAGCGCGTTGAAGGCGCTGCGCCAGAACGTGACCTCGAAGCTGCGCGCCGCCTCGAGGTGCCGTGTGACGACCCCGGCGATGCTCCACAGGAGCGTCACCGCAACCATCAGCGCGACGGCGCGGCGATGCCCCACTAGGCTGCCTCGCGTTGCGCGCGGCGGCGCTCGTGCTCCTTGAGATAGCGCTTTCTCAGCCGGATCGACTTCGGCGTGATCTCGACCAGCTCGTCGTCCTCGATGAACTCGACGGCATACTCGAGCGTCAGCTCGATCGGCGGCGTGATCTTGATCGCGTCCTCCTTGCCGGAGACGCGGAAGTTGGTCAGCTGCTTGGTGCGCACGGCGTTGACGACGAGGTCGTTGTCGCGCGAATGCATGCCGACGATCATGCCCTCGTAGACCGGATCGCCGGGCTTGACGAACATGCGGCCGCGGTCGTCGAGCTTGCCCAGTGCGTAGGTGACGATCTCGCCGTCGTCCATGCTGATCAGCACGCCGTTCTTGCGCCCGCCGATCTCGCCCTTGTAGGGCTCGTAGCCGTCGAAGATGTTGCTGATCAGGCCGGTGCCACGGGTCAGGTTCATGAACTCGTTCTGGAAGCCGATCAGCCCGCGTGCCGGGATGCGGTACTCGAGCCGCACCCGGCCCATGGCGTCGCTCTCCATGTTGACCAGCTCGGCCTTGCGTTCGCCCAGCGCCTTCATCACGCCGCCCTGGTGCTGCTCCTCGACGTCGACGGTGACGAGCTCCATCGGCTCCTGGCGCACTCCGCCCTCCTCGTGGAAGACCACGCGCGGCTTGGAGACGGCCAGCTCGTAGCCTTCGCGGCGCATGTTCTCCAGCAGGATCGTCAGGTGCAGCTCACCGCGGCCGGCGACCTCGAACACGCCGTCCTCGTCGGTGTCCTTCACGCGCAGCGCGACGTTGCTCTGCAGCTCGCGCTCGAGCCGGTCGCGGATCTGCCGACTGGTCACGAACCGGCCCTCGCGCCCGGCCAGCGGCGAGGTGTTGACGCAGAAGTTCATGATCAGCGTCGGCTCGTCGACGGCGAGCATCGGCAGCGGCAGCGGGTGCTCGGGGTCGGTCAGCGTGACCCCGATGGCGATGCCCTCGATGCCGTTGACCAGCACGATATCGCCCGGCCCGGCCAGCTCGGTCGGGCGACGCTCGAGGCCTTCGAAGGTGAGCACCTGGTTGACGCGCGCGCGCAGCGGCGTGGCGTCGGGGCCGGCGTAGACCGCCACCTCCTGCATCGGCTTGAGCGTCCCCTGGTTGATGCGACCGATGCCGATGCGGCCGACGTAGGTCGAGTAGTCGAGCGAGCAGATCTGCAGCTGCAGCGGATCGTCGGGGTTGCCCTGATGGGCCGGCACGTGCTGGAGGATCGCCTCGAACAGCGGCGCGAGGTCGCTGCCGATCACGCCCGGCTGCAGGCTCGCCCACCCGTTCAGCCCCGAGGCATAGACGACCGGGAAGTCGAGCTGCGCCTCGCTGGCGTGCAGCTTGTCGAACAGGTCGAAGGTCGCGTTGATGACGTAGTCGGCGCGCGCGCCGGGCCGGTCGACCTTGTTGACGACGACGATCGGCTTGAGGCCGAGCGCCAGCGCCTTCTTGGTGACGAAGCGCGTCTGCGGCATCGGCCCTTCGACCGCGTCGACCAGCAGCAGCACGCCGTCGACCATCGACAGCACGCGCTCGACCTCGCCGCCGAAGTCGGCGTGACCGGGCGTGTCGACGATGTTGATGTGCGTGCCCTGCCACTCGACGGCGCAGTTCTTGGCGAGGATGGTGATGCCGCGCTCGCGCTCGAGGTCGTTGCTGTCCATCACTCGCTCGGCGACCTGCTGGTTGTCGCGGAAGGTGCCGCTCTGGCGCAGCAGCTGGTCGACCAGGGTGGTCTTGCCATGGTCGACGTGGGCGATGATGGCGATGTTGCGGATCGGCTTGGCGTTCATGTGGGTAGGGCGGTCAGGGCCCGGACTTCGGTCGGGCTGAGCAGGCGGTCGGCGATCAGCTCGCCGCCGGTGATGTGGGCGCTGCCCAGGAAGGCACCCGGTTCGGGTCCGTAGACGCGCAGCAAGGCGGCGTCGGCCGCGTCGATGCGGCGGCGCAGGCCGCTGAGGAAGCGGCCGGCATCGTGGTCGCCCAGGCGAATCTCGGGCGCCTCGGCGAGCAGCACGTCGGCCGGCCGCAGGCGGGCGTCGCGCCCGGCCTCCGTCAGCGCCTCCAGCGCCTCGAGCGTCAGCGCGTCCTCGACGCGCAGCGCCCCGCTGGCGGTGCGGCGCAGCGCCGCCAGGTGAGCGCCGCAGCCGAGCGCCTCGCCGAGGTCCTGGGCCAGCGTGCGCACGTAGGTGCCCTTGCTGCAGCGGATGTCGACCACGAGCCGCGCGCCCTGCCACTCGACGACCTCGATCGCGCGCACCGTCACCGGACGGGCTGCGCGCTCGACCTCGATGCCCCGCCGCGCGTAGTCGTACAGCGCCCTGCCCTCGTGCTTGAGCGCCGAGTGCATCGGTGGCACTTGTTCGATGGCGCCGACGAAGCGCCGGCGCGCGGCTTCGACGTGCTCGCGCGTCGCCTCGACCGGCCGCCGGCGCAGCACCTCGCCCTCGGCGTCGCCGGTGGTCGTCGTGACGCCGAGTGCCAGCGTCGCGCGGTAGGCCTTGTCGGCGTCGAGGCTCGCCTGCGAGAACTTGGTCGCGGCCCCGAAGCAGACCGGCAGCAGGCCGCTGGCCAGCGGATCGAGCGTGCCGGTATGGCCCGCCTTCTCGGCGCGGTAGAGCCACTTGGCGCGCTGCAAGGCTGCGTTGCTCGACAGGCCGAGCGGCTTGTCGAGCAACAGCACGCCGTGGATGGCGCGGCGGGGCGGGCGCGGCGTCGCGGTCAATCGCCGTCCTTCGCGCGATCCGCGTTGGCCCGCGCGATCAGCGCGCTCAGCTCGGCGGCGCGCTCGGTCGTGCGGTCGAACTGGAAGTGCAGCGTCGGCACGGTGTGGATCGCCAGCCGCTTGAACAGGCCGTTGCGCAGGAAGCCGGCGGCCTCGTTGAGCGCCGCCTCGCTCTCGGCCGGGTCGCCGACCAGCAGCGAGAAGTAGACCTTGGCGTGCGCGTAGTCGGGCGACACCTCGACGTTATTAATGGTGATCATGCCGACACGCGGGTCCTTCAGCTCGCGCACCAGCTCGGCCAGATCGCGCTGGATCTGGTCGGCGACGCGGTAGCTGCGGTTGGGGATCGATCGCTTGTGTCGCATGGCTGGTCCTCAAACAGCAAACCCCGCCGGGCGGGGTTTGCTCATCGGGTCGGGTGGCGCCGTCAGAGCGTTCGGGCGACTTCCTTGATCTCGAAGAACTCGAGCTGGTCGCCCTCGGCGATGTCGTTGTAGTTCTTCAGCTTGATGCCGCACTCGAAGCCTTCCTTGACCTCGCGCACGTCGTCCTTCATGCGACGCACCGACTCGACCTCGCCGGTGTGCACGACCACGTTGTCGCGCACCAGGCGGTAGCGCGCGCCGCGCCGCACCACGCCCGAGGTGACCATCGAGCCCGCCACGGTGCCGATCTTGCTCGCCACGAAGACGGTGCGGATCTCGGCCGTGCCGATGACCTCCTCACGCTGCTCGGGGGCGAGCATGCCGGTCATCGCCGCCTTGATCTCGTCGACCGCGTCGTAAATGATGTTGTAGTAGCGGATGTCGACCCCGTTGCCCTCGGCGAGCTTGCGCGCGCCGACGTCGGCGCGCACGTTGAAGCCGATGATCACGGCCTTGGAGGCGATCGCGAGGTTGATGTCGCTCTCGCTGATCGCGCCGACGGCGGCGTGCACCACCTGCACCTTGACCTCGTCGGTCGACAGCTTCACCAGCGCCTGCGCCAGCGCCTCCTGCGAGCCTTGCACGTCGGCCTTGATGATCAGCGACAGCACCTGCGCCGCGCCCTGCCCCATCGTCTCGAACATGTTCTCGAGCTTGGCGGCCTGCTGCTTGGCGAGCTTCACGTCACGGTACTTGCCCTGACGGAAGGTCGCGATCTCCCGCGCGCGGCGCTCGTCGGCGAGCACCATGAACTCGTCGCCGGCCTGCGGCACCTCGGTCAGGCCCTGGATCTCGACCGGGATCGCCGGGCCGGCCTCGGTCGTCGGCTTGCCGTCCTCGTCGAGCATGGCGCGCACGCGACCGTAGCTCGAGCCGGCGAGCACGACGTCGCCGCGCTTGAGCGTCCCCGACTGCACCAGCACGGTGGCCACCGGGCCGCGGCCGCGATCGAGTTGCGCCTCGATCACCAGGCCCTTGGCCGGCGCGTCGGTCGGCGCCGTCAGCTCGAGCACCTCGGCCTGCAGCAGCACCTGCTCAAGCAGCGCGTCGATGCCCTGGCCGGTCTTGGCGGACACCGGGACGAAAGGCGAGTCGCCGCCGAAGTCCTCGGGCACGACCTCCTCGGCCACCAGCTCGCTCTTCACGCGCTCGACATTGGCCTCGGGCTTGTCGATCTTGTTCATCGCCACGACGATCGGCACGCCGGCCGCCTTGGCGTGGTGGATCGCCTCCTTGGTCTGCGGCATCACGCCGTCGTCGGCGGCGACCACCAGAATCACGATGTCGGTCGCCTTCGCGCCGCGCGCGCGCATGGCCGTGAAGGCCGCGTGGCCCGGCGTGTCGAGGAAGGTGATCATGCCGCGCGGCGTCTCGACGTGGTAGGCGCCGATGTGCTGCGTGATGCCGCCGGCCTCGCCGGCCGCGACGCGCGTCGTGCGGATGTAGTCGAGCAGCGAGGTCTTGCCGTGGTCGACGTGGCCCATCACGGTGACCACCGGCGCGCGCGGCAGCGCCTCGTGCTCCTCGGCGGCGGCTTCTTCGAGGAAGGCCTCTGGGTCGTCGAGCTTGGCAGCGAGCGCCTTGTGGCCCATCTCCTCGACGACGATCATCGCCGTCTCCTGGTCGAGCTGCTGGTTGATCGTCACCATCTGGCCGAGCTTCATCAGCTGCTTGATCACCTCGGAGGCCTTGACCGACATCTTGTGCGCGAGGTCGGCCACGCTGATCGTCTCGGGCACGTGCACCTCCTGGACCTGCTGCTCCACCGGCGCCACGAAGGTCGAACCGCCGCCGTCGCCTCGATCGCCGCGGCGGCCGCCGCGCGGCGCACGCCAACCGGCGCGAGCGCCGCCGGCC
>JBLMVT010000050.1:0-2584 GCA_050256835.1 Betaproteobacteria bacterium
CGCGCGGCGCGGCGCTGCGCGCTGCGCGTCGTCGACGCGGCCGGCCGCGACGTGGCGCCCGGCGTCGCCGGCGAGGTGCTGGTGCGCGGCGACAACCTGATGAGCGGCTACTGGCGCGACCCCGAGTCGAGCGCGCGCGCGCTGGCGGCCGGCTGGTTCCATTCGGGCGACCTCGGCCATCTCGATGCCGACGGCTTCCTCACGATCGACGGCCGACTCAAGGACCTGATCATCAGCGGCGGCGAGAACGTCAGCCCGGCCGAGGTCGAGGCCGTGCTGAACGACGAACCGGCGATCGCCGAGGCGGCCGTCGTGGGCCGCGCCGACGCGCGCTGGGGCGAGGTCGTCGTCGCCGTGGTCGCGCCGCGCGCGGGCGCCGTGCTCACGCGCGAGCGCGTGCTCGGCCTGTTCGACGGGCGCCTCGCGCGCTTCAAGCATCCGAAGGACGTGCTGTTCGTCGACAGCCTGCCGCGCAGCGCGCTCGGCAAGGTGAAGAAGGAAGAGCTGCGCGCCTGGGTCTCGGGCGGCGCGGCCGCGACGCAAGGGGAGAAGGTCGCATGACGAAGCTCAAGATCGGCATCGATGTCGGCGGCACGTTCACCGACTTCGTGGTCGCACGCGACGGCGCGCCGCCCGTCATCCACAAGACGCTGTCGACGCCGGCGGATCCGTCGATCGCCGTCGTCGAGGGGCTGGCGCAGATCGCCGCCGCGCAGCAGCCGCCGCAGACGCTGGCCGAATTCGCGCGCTCGATCGACACCATCGTGCACGGCACGACGGTCGCGACCAACGCGACGCTGACCTCGACCGGCGCGCGCAGCGCGCTGCTCACGACCGAGGGCGTGCGCGACGCGCTCGAGATGCGCCGCGGCATCCGCGAGGCGCAGTACGACAACCGCAGCACCAACGTGAAGCCCCTGGTGCCGCGCGCGCGCCGCGTCGGCATCGGCGGGCGCATCGACCGCGACGGCATCGAGGTCGCGCCGCTCGACCTCGCCGCGGTGCGCGAGGCGATCGACGCCTGGCGCGCCGATGGCGTGCAGGCGGTGGCGGTGTGCTTCATGAACTCGTTCGCCAACCCGGCGCATGAGCAGGCCGCCGCCGAGCTGCTGCGGCGCGAGTGGCCCGAGGCCTACCTGTCGGTGTCGACCGAGGTGCTGCCCTCGATCCGCTTCTACGACCGCGTCAGCACGACGGTGCTCAACGCCTACGTCGGGCCGAAGCTCGGGCGCTACCTCGACCAGCTGGTCGACCGGCTCGCCGGCGCCGGCTTCGGCGGGCTGCTGCTGATCATGCAGTCCAATGGCGGCGTGATCTCACCGCAGGCGGCGCGCGACAAGGCGGCGCTGACCCTGCTCTCGGGCCCGGCGGGCGGGCCGGGCGCCGGCCTCTTCTACGTCGGCGCGCACGGCCGCGACCGCTGCATCACGACCGACATGGGCGGCACCAGCTTCGAGGCCTCGGTCGCGGTCGGCGCGCCGCTGGTCAAGAACGACGGCGCGATCGCGCGCCACCGCATCGCGCTGCCGATGCTCGACATCCACACGATCGGCGCCGGCGGCGGCTCGATCGGCTGGCTCGACGAGGGCGGACTGCTGCGCATGGGGCCGCAGAGCGCGGGCGCCGATCCGGGACCGGCGTGCTACGGCCGCGGCGGAGCGCTGCCGACGACGACCGACGCCAACCTCGTGCTCGGCTACCTCGACCCCGACTTCTTTGCCGGCGGAACGATGAAGCTCGACGTCGCCGCCGCGCGCCGCGCGATCGACGAGCACGTCGCGCGGCCGATGGGCCTGACGGTGGAGCAGGCCGCTGCCGGCATGTACCGCGTCGCCTGCAACAACATGGCGCAGGGCGTGCGGGAGGTGACGATCAAGCGCGGCTTCGACCCGCGCGAGTTCCCGCTCATTCCGGGCGGCGGCGCCGGCCCGATCCACGGCTGCCTGATCTGCAGCGAGCTCGAGATTCCGCTGCTGGTCGTGCCGCGCGAGGCGTCGGTGCTGTGCGCCTTCGGCATGCTGATGGGCGAGTTGCGCCACGACTTCGTGCGCACTTTCGTCGCGCGGCTGGAAGGCGTCGACTGGGGGCGCCTGGCCGAGCGGGTCGAGGCGATGGCGGCCGAGGGCGACCGCGAACTCGCCGCCGAAGGCGTCGCGCCGGCACACCGGCGCATGGAGCTGCGCCTCGACTGCCGCTACCTCAAGCAGTACCACGAGGTGTCGGTGCCGGTGCCGCTGGCGCTGATCGAGCGGCGCGACGCCGCGGCGCTGGCCGAGCGCTTCCACGCCGAGCACCGCCGGCTGTACGGCTACGCGCTCGACGCCGAAGGCGCGGCAATCGAGATCATCAACCTGCGGCTACAGGCGATCGGCGCAACCGACCGGCCGGTGTACCGGCGCGAGGCGCTCGGCGCGAGCGACGCATCCGCCGCGCTCAAGGGCCGCCGCGCGATGTACGTGCCCGAGCGCGACGCCTTCGCCGAGGTGCCGGTCTACGACGGCCACCGCCTGCACGCGGGCCAGCGCGTCGCCGGCCCGGCGCTGATCGAGCTGCGCACGACGGCGATCGTCGTCAGCGACGGCTA
>JBLMVT010000051.1:0-4458 GCA_050256835.1 Betaproteobacteria bacterium
CCGCGGCGAGCGCCGCGGGCCACGGTTCGAGCAGCATCATCGCCAGCCCGGCCGCGCCGCTGCCCAGCAGTGCCGCGAGCAGCTGGCGGCGCGCGCGCCCCGGCGTGTTGGGCAGGTCGGCGAGGCTGACGCAGACGGCGCCGGTGCTCGCGAGCTGCGCGGCGTGGAAGCCGGCCAGCGCGCCGAACAGCAGCTGGACGAGTGCGATGCCCGCCGCGACCGAGGCGCCGTTGACCAGGTGGCTCGGCAGGCGCCGCCAGCCGAGCGGCGCCATCAGCCCATGCGGTCGAGCGCCTGCTCGAGCTGGCGCACGGTGCGCTCGATGTGGTGCAGCTTGTCGAGGCCGAACAGGCCGATGCGGAAGGTGCTGAAGTCGGCCGGTTCGTCGCACTGCAGCGGCACGCCGGCGGCGATCTGCAGCCCCGCGTCCTGGAACTTGCGGCCCGACTGCAGCGCCGCGTCGCGCGTGTAGCTCACGACCACGCCCGGCGCCTCGAAGCCGGGCGCAGCGACGCTGGCGAGGCCGCGGCGCGCCAGCAGCGCGCGCACCTGCCGGCCGAGTTCCAGCTGCTCGGCCTTGACCTTCGCGAAGCCGTATTCGCGCGTCTCGCGCATCACGTCGCTCAGCTTGGCAAGCGCGTCGGTCGGCAGGGTCGCGTGGTAGGCATGGCCGCCGGCCTCGTAGGCCTCCATGATCTGCAGCCACTTCTTCAGGTCGCAGGCGAAGCTGGTGCTCGTCGTCGCGTCGATGCGCTCGCGAGCCCGCTCGCCGAGCATCACCAGCGCGCAGCACGGCGGGCCGCTCCAGCCCTTCTGCGGCGCGCTGATCAGCACGTCGACCGCGCACTCGCGCATGTCGACCCAGACGGTGCCCGAGGCGATGCAGTCGAGCACGAACAGCCCGTCGGCGCGGCGGGTCGCCTCGCCGACCGCGCGCAGGTAGGCGTCGGGCAGGATCATCCCGGAGGCGGTCTCGACGTGCGGGGCGAACACCACGTCGGGGCGCTCGCGCGCGATGGTCGCCACCACCTCGTCGAGCGGCGGCGGCGCGAACGGCGCCTCTCGCCCAGCGCCGGCGGGCCGCGCCTTGAGCACGATCGACTGCGACGCGATGCCTCCCATCTCGAGGATCTGCGTCCAGCGGTAGCTGAACCAGCCGTTGCGGATCACGAGGCACTTGCGGCCGCCGGCGAACTGGCGCGCCACCGCTTCCATGCCGAAGGTGCCGCTGCCCGGCACGACGACCGCCGACGTGGCGCCGTACACCTCCTTCAGCATCGCCGCGATGTCGCGCATCACGCCCTGGAACTTGCGCGACATGTGGTTGAGCGCGCGGTCGGTGTAGACGACCGAGTATTCGAGCAGGCCGTCGGGGTCGACGTCGGGGAGCAGTCCGGGCATGGTGGTTCTTCGGGTCCGAGCAGGTTGCGGTCAGCTTAGCACCGGGGCGCTGGCAGCCTCGGCGTCGGGGCATTGGTGGGTTGTCGCGTCAGCGCGCGATCGGGGCGCCGGAGCGCTCCGATCGGTTCATGTCCCCCGGGTCGGGCTGACGCCCGACCCTCCTCCTTTACTTCACTTCGCGGAGTGCCCCGCCGCCCCGATCCGACACGATCTGGCAACGCATGCCACCGACGTGTCCGGCCGAGGGCGTCGGGTACCTGCCGCAGTGAAGTAAAGGGGGAGGGCCGCGCCCCGCGCGGCCCGGGGAACATGAACGGAGGCGGGTACCCGGCGGCCTCGGCTCGCGCGAATGGTTGCCCAGCGAGATGCCGAGCTTCAGGCCACCCGCCCGAACCACCAGAGCGAAAGCGCCGCCGCCACCGTGACGAGCACCGCGCCGAGGGCCGCGAACAGCGCGCTGATCTCGGTCTCCTTCTTCTCGACCACGAGCCGCGTCGACAGGCCCTGGTAGACCTTCTTCAGGTCGTGCGCGGTGCCGGCGTAGAAGTAGTCGGCGCGCGTGATGTCGGCGATCCGCTTGAGCGTCTCCTCGTCCAGGCGCACGCGCATCGACCAGCCCTCGAAGGCGATGGTCTCGCCCTCCTTGGTGCCGATGCCCACCGTGTAGACACGCACGCCGCGGTCGGCCGCCATCTTCGCCGCTTCCAGCGGGTCCGGACCCATCGTGCGCTGGCCGTCGGTGAGCAGAATGATCGCCGCCGAGTTGTACGAGCCCGGCTCGACCGGGGTGAACTCCTTGGGCTGCTGTTCGCCCGGCGCCGGCGGCATGGCGCGCTGGCCGGTCGCCTGCGACAGGTCGATGCCCGCGTCGGGGAAGATCGTCGCCAGCGACAGCAGGATGCCGCTGCCGATCGCGGTCGCCCGCTGCAGTTGGAAGCGGTCGATCGAGGCGTAGACGTCGTCGTGGTTCAGGGTCGGAGGCTGCACCACCGCCGCGGTGCCGGCGAACGAGACGACCGCCACGCGCACGCTGCGCGGCAGTTCGGCGACGAAGGCCTTGGCGGCATCCTGCGAGGCCTTCAGCCGGTTCGGCTGCACGTCGGCGGCGCGCATGCTGCCCGACACGTCCATCGCCAGCACGATCGTCTTCTCCGCCAGCGGCAGGCTGATCACCGCCGCCGGCCGCGCCGCTGCCAGCAGCAGCGCCGCCAGCGCCAGCCACAGCAGTGCCGGCGGCACGTGGCGCCGCCAGGCGCCGCGCGGGCCCATCGCCTCCTTCACGAGACTGAGGCTGGCATAGCGCAGGTGGGTCTTGCGGCGGCGCTTGAGCAGCCACAGATAGGCCAGCACCAGCAGCGGCAGCGCCAGCAGGCCCCACAGCAGCGAGGGCCAGATGAAGGTGATCGGCGGGGCGTTCATGACGGTCGTGCGGGAAGCGGCGACAGGTGCGCGGCGCTGCGGCGACCGGCGCCGCTCCAGTTGGCCAGCCGATGGCGCTGCCGGCGCAGTTCGACGAAGCGCAGGATGGCGTCGAGCAGCGCGTCGTCGGTGGCCAGCTCGAGCGTGTCGACGCCGGCCAACGCGAGCGCCTCGCGCAGCTGGTTCTCGCGTCGCTCGGCGGCGGCCTCGAACCTCCGCCGGAAACCGCGGTCGTGCGTGTCGACCACCAGCTCCTCGCCAGTCTCGGCGTCGCGCATCGTCATCAGGCCGAAGTCGGGCAGCTCCATCTCCAGCGGGTCGAACAGGCGCACGGCGGTCACGTCGTGGCGACGCGCGAGCTGCGCCAGCGGGCGCTCCCAGCCCGGCGCGCTGATGAAGTCGGAGACGACGAACAGCACGCCGCGGCGCTTGAGCATGCGCAGGGCCGCTCCGAGCAGCCGGCCGAGGTCCGTCGCGCCCGGCCGCGCCTCGGCCGGCCGGTCGGCCATGCGCTGCAGCAGGTTCAGCACGTGCAGCCGCCCGCCGCGCGCCGGCACCACGGTGTCGACCTCGTTGCCGTAGAGCAGCGCGCCGACCTTGTTGCCGTGGCGGGTGAGCAGCCGCGCCAGCACGGCGACGAACTCGCGCGCCACCGCGCGCTTGGTCAGCTCGCCCGAGCCGAAGTCGACGCTCGCCGACAGGTCGACCAGGAACCAGGCCGACAGCTCGCGGTCCTCGATGAACTCGCGCACGTAGGGCTGCTGCAGCCGCGCCGTGACGTTCCAGTCGATGTGGCGCACGTCGTCGTGGTGCTGGTACTCGCGCAGGTCGGCCAGGTCCAGCCCGGTGCCGCGCCACAGCGTGCGGTAGTTGCCCTGCAGCAGGCCGTCCAGCCGCCGGATCACGCTCCACTCGAGGCGCTCGAGCAGCGCCTGGGCTTCGCGTGCCGGGGCGGCGGGCATGGCACGGGCCTCAGGCATGCGTGGCCAGCGGCTTGTCCGGCACCGCGATGCGCTGCGTCAGCCGCTCGATCAGCTGGTCGGCGTTGACGCCCTCGGCCAGCGCCTCGTACCACAGCACCAGCCGGTGCCGCAGCACGTCGCCGATCAGCGCCGTCATGTCCTCGGGCAGCGCGTAGCCGCGCCCGCGCATGAAGGCGAGCGCGCGCGCGCCCTCGATCAGCCCGATGGTCGCGCGCGGGCTGGCGCCGAAGGTGAGGTACTTGGCCAGCTCGGCCAGGCCGTAGCGGTCGGGGCGGCGCGTGGCGCTGACCAGCCTGACCGCGTACTGCATCAGCGACGGGTCGACGTAGACCTTGCGGCATTCCTGCTGCAGCTCGGACATCTGCCCCATGCTGGCGACGGCTGCGACGTCGACCGCCGGCCCGGTGACGCGCTCGGCGATGACGAACTCCTCGTCCTCGCTCGGGTAGTCGACCAGCACCTTCATCATGAAGCGGTCGACCTGCGCCTCGGGCAGCGGATAGGTGCCCTCGGTCTCGATCGGATTCTGCGTCGCCATCACGACGAACGGCTCGGGCACCTTGTGGGTCACGCCGGCGATCGTCACCTGGCGCTCCTGCATCACCTCGAGCAGCGCGCTCTGCACCTTGGCCGGCGCGCGGTTGATCTCGTCGGC
>JBLMVT010000052.1:0-2694 GCA_050256835.1 Betaproteobacteria bacterium
GACGGCACGCGTGCCGAGCGCGCCGTCGTCGCGCAGGCGATCGAACGCGGCGGCGTCGACCTCCCCGCTCCAGCCCTGCTCGCGCCATTCCGCGACGCGCTCGTCGATGTTCACCGCGCCCGCCGATTCGAGCAGTTGGCGCGCGCGGTCGACCCTGGGTTCGTCGTCGACATCGACCTTGACGACGGCGCAGCCGCGGCGCAGCGCCTCGGCGTAGGCGTCCATGTGCTCCTGCGAGTCACGCTCGGAGCCGAACACCTCGGCGAAGAAGCTGCGGATGCTGTCCCAGGCGCCGCGATGCTCGGCCGGCGCGGTGCCGCCGTCCTCGCCGGTGCCATCGGTCAGGTGCACGGCCTCCGGGCCGAAGCCGCTGTCCTGCAGCAGGTTGGCCGCATGGCGGGCGGATTCGTAGCGATCGAAGACGCCAACGACGGTCTGTTTCATGGTTCGTTCCTTTCGGAAGGAGTTCCGGACGAACCCGAACTGCGGCAATCCCCATTCCCGCGCCGTACCGGCGCCCGAGCCGGCAAGCGGCACGACGTGCCGCAAGCAACGCCAGGTGCCGGCTAGAACGGCACGCGCCAGCGCGCCGCGAGCAGCGCCGTGCGGCCGGCGGCGGTCTCGAAGAAGCGCTTGTTGCCCTCGTTGACGATGACGCTGCCGGCGTAGCTGCGGTCGGTGAGGTTGTCGACGCGCGCGAGCAGCTCGAGCGAGCCGACCGGCAGCGTGTAGCTGTGGCTGGCGCGCAGCGCGACGGTGGTGACACCGGCGGCGAAGTCGCTGTTCAGGTCGTCGACCGGAATGCTGCCCTGCCCGCGCACCTCGACTGCGAAGGTTGTCGCGGCGATCGGCCGCCAGGCGAGTTCGCCCCAGGCGCTCTTCTTCATCGTGCCGGCGATGCGGTTGCCGGCCGGCACGCTGCCCGACGGCGAGGTGAAGCCGTCGCGGTAGGTCGCGTCGAGCCAGCTCAGCGCGAGCTGGGCGCTCAGCGTCTTCGTTGCCTGCCAGCCGGCGCCCAGCTCGACGCCCTGGCGCCGCGTGCGGCCGACGTTCTGGAACGACGAGCGCCCGCCGGTGTTGCTGGCCACGCCGATCTCGTTTTCGGTGTCGGCGCGGAACACGGCGAGGTCGGCCGACACGCCGTGCGTGGCATCGCGCCACTTGGCGCCGACCTCGACCTGCCGGCTGGTCTGCGGCTGGAGCGTGCTGTTGAAGCCGGCCGTGCCGTCGCTGCGGTAGGCCAGCTCGTTGAGCGTCGGCGACTCGAAGCCGCGGCCGGCGCTCACGTACAGGTTGAGCCCCTGAAGCGCGCGCCATTGCAGCGCCGCCACCGGGTTGGTGTAGGAAAAGCGCAGGCTGCCCGAGTCGTCGCCGTTGGCGAGGAACTGGTCCTCGGAGCGGAAGTCGACCCGGCCCGAGCGCACGCCCAGCGTGGCGGCGACCGTCTTCGTCAGGTCGACCTCGCCTTGCGCGTAGCCGTCGGTGGTGCGCACGCGGTTGTGCTCCTGGCGGCGCAGGTCGCCGGTGACGCCGAGCTGGCGGTTCGGCGGCGTGCCGACGTAGTTGAGAAAGCCGCGCCGGTCCTCGTCGTTCTGGTCGACGCTGGCGCCGACGATGAACTGGCCGTGGCGCTGCTCGTCGAGCTGCCAGCGCCAGATCAGCCGGCCGTCGAGGCCGTAGTAGTCGCGGTCGAAGTCGATCACGCCGCCGGGCTGGCCGGCGTTGGCCGGGTTGGTCGGGTCCTGCACCGAGACCGGGATCGACTGCCACTGCGTGACGCTGCGCTGCCCCGTGTAGGCGGTGAGCTGGCTCTCCTGCAGCGCGCCGAGGCTCGAGAAGCGGTGCTTCCATTGCGCGCCGATCTGCGTCTGCGCGGTGTCCTTGCGGGTATCGAAGGTGGTGGCCTGCGTGATCGTCTGGTTCGGGTCGGCGTCGAACTGCGCGCGCGTCAGTCCGAGCGGGTCCTGCGCCGGCATCGACAGCGTGTTGAACAGCACGGTCACGCTGTCGAGCTCGCCGCGCCAGCCCAGCCGCACGTTGCCGAGGTCGCGCTTGGCCTCGGCATGCGCTCGCACGCCATCGGTCTCGAAGTGGCTGGCCTCGGCGCGGATATCGAAGCCGTTGCCCAGCGGCGCCTCGGCGCCCAGGCGCACCTGCCACAGGCCGTTGCTGCCGACGTCGGCGTCGACCTCGCCGAAGCGCGTGGTCGGCGGCGCGCTGACCAGCGAGATCACACCGCCCGAGCTGTTGCCGTAGAGCGCCGAGAACGGACCGCGCAGCACCTCGATGCGCGATGCGCCGGCGATGTCGAAGTGCGAGACCTGGCCCTGGCCGTCGGGCCCGCTGGCCGGGATGCCGTCGGTGTACAGGCGGATGCCGCGCACGCCGAAGCTGGCGCGCGCGCCGAACCCGCGCGAGTTGATCTGCAGGTCCTGCGCGTAGTTGTTGCGGTTGTTGACGACCAGGCCCGGCACCTGCACCAGCGCCTCGGACAGGTTGACCATCGGGCCGGCCGCGCGCAGCGCGTCGGCATCGATCACGGTGATCGCGTACGGCGTGTCGAAGGCGCGCTGCTCGGTGCCGGCGCCGCTGATGACGACCGGCTCGAGCGTCGCCCTGGGGTCGTCGGCCTGGGCATGGGCGGCGCCGGCGGCGAGCGCGGCGGCGCAGGCGAGCGCGCCGCCGCGCCAGCGC
>JBLMVT010000053.1:0-8684 GCA_050256835.1 Betaproteobacteria bacterium
CGGCGACGACCGGCAGCGCCTCGCGCCGTGCGCGCCCCTGGACGGCGCGCCGCGCGAGGGCGTCCTCGGCCGGATGGGCGTGGTAGCCGGCCTTCTCGACGGCGGCGACCAGCGCGTCGACGGCGCCGGCGCGGCGCGCCAGCCGCACCTCGGCGGTCTCGGTAGCGAGATTGACCTGCGCCGAGACGACGCCCGGCACGCGCGCGAGCGCCTTCTCGACGCGCGCCACGCACGACGCGCACGTCATGCCCTCGATGCCCAGGCGCAGCGTCTGCTCGGCGACGTGGTAGCCGGCCTTCTCGACGGCGGCGCGCAGGTCGGCCAGCGCGACCGACGGCGCGGCGCGCACGCTCGCCGCTTCGGTGGCGAGGTTGACCTGCGCCTGCACGACGCCGGGCACTCGCGCCAGCGCGCGCTCGACGCGGGCGACGCACGAGGCGCAGGTCATGCCTTCGATCGGCAGCGACCAGTCGGCGGCCGCGGCGGCCGGGCGTTCCAGGGTGGCGGTGTCGTCCATGCGGGCAGTCTGGAGCTTGCCATGATGGTAAGGTCAAGCCGATGCGCCGGGCTTGACCTTGCCACGATGGCAGGGATCAGACTGGCACCCTCATCCACCCCGCGGAGTCCCCGCCATGCTCGAATTCGACGTCCAGCAGATGACCTGCAACCACTGCGTGCGCGCCGTCACCGAAGCCGTGCACTCGACCGACCCGCAGGCGAAGATCGAGGTGGACCTCGCCACCCACAAGGTGCGCGTCGACACGCAGCGCGACCGCGCCAGCGTCGCCGCCGCGCTCGCCGAGGCCGGCTACGCGCCGAGCCCCGAGCGCTGACGGTCGCGCGGGCCCTTTACCCCGCCGCTCTCCCGAAGGGGCGAGGGAGTCAAGGCGGGCCGGCTACGATCGCCGGCACCACGAGAACGGGAGCCATCGACCATGACGCCGCGCCGCCAGCTGCTGCTCCTGTTGATCGCCCTCGCCGCGGCGCCCGCCGCGCGCGCCGACCTGTCCGCCACGATCGATCGCGTCAAGCCCGCGGTGATCATCGTCGGCAAGTACCGCGAGACCGACAACCCGCGCTTCTCGCTCGGCGGCACGGGCTTCATGGTCGGCGACGGCCACCTCGCCGTCACCAACGCCCACGTGCTCGACCGCCTGCCCGACGCGCAGATCCGCTCCAACCTCGCGGTTCAGGTGCGCGCGGCCAACGGCTGGGAACTGCGCGGCGCGACGCTGCTGGACGTCGACTCGCCACACGACCTCGCGCTGCTGCGCGTCGAGGGCGCACCGCTGCCCGTGCTTGCGCTCGGAGACTCCGACGCGGTGCACGAAGGCCGCAGCATTGCCTTCACCGGCTTTCCGATCGGCGGCGCGCTCGGCTACACGGCCGTCACGCACCGCGGCATGGTCTCGGCGGTCACGCCGGTGGCGCTGCCCGCGGCGCGCGCCGGCCAGCTCAACCCGGCCGCCATCCACCGGCTGCGCGAGGGCCCGTTCATGGTGTTCCAGCTCGACGCGACGGCCTACCCCGGCAACAGCGGCGGCCCGCTGTTCGACCCCGACAGCGGCGAGGTGCTCGGCGTCGTCAACATGGGCGTCGTCAAGGGCACGAAGGAATCGGCGCTGACCAACCCGTCGGGGATCAGCTTCGCGGTGCCGTCGAAATTCGTCGCGGCGCTACTGCAAAGGCAGCGCGGGCAGTGATGGCAACGACGCGCGCCCCATACTGAACCGATGGCCGCGCACCACCACGACCTGGCGGCGTTCGCGCACCGGCACGCCTTCTCCGACCTCGGCACCCGCGAGCGCAAGGGCGCGCTGGCGCGCGTCACGGCGATCACGCTGGTCACGATGGTGGCCGAGCTGGTCGCCGGCTACTGGAGCGGCTCGCTGGCGCTCACCGCCGACGGCTGGCACATGGGCACGCACGCGCTCGCGCTCGGCGGCGCGGTGCTCGCCTACCGGCTGTCGGCGAGCGCCGCCGACAAGGCGCACTACGCCTTCGGCGGCTGGAAGATCGAGGTGCTGACGGCGTACACCAGCGGGCTGGCGCTGGCGGCAGTCGCGCTGTGGCTTTTCGTCGATTCGGTGCGGACGCTGCTCGCGCCGCACCCGATCGCCTACGGCCAGGCGATGCTCGTCGCCGTGATCGGCCTGGCGGTGAACCTGGCGAGCGCGTGGCTGCTCGCGCGCGGCTCGCGCGCCGCGCATGCGGCGCACGACGGCCACGGGCACCGCCACCATCACGACCACAACTTCAAGGCCGCCTACGTGCACGTGCTGGCCGACGCCGTGACCTCGCTGCTGGCGATCGGCGCGCTCGCCGGCGGGCTGGCGTTCGGCTGGCGCTGGCTCGACCCGGTGGTCGCGCTGGTCGGCGCCGCGGTGATCGCGCAATGGTCGCTCGGCGTGCTGCGCTCGTCCGCGCGCGCGCTGGTCGACGCCACCTCGGACGAACGCCTGACGGCGGCGATCCGCGCCAGCATCGAGTCAGACGGCGACGCCAAGCTGGCCGACCTGCACGTCTGGCAGGTCGGCGCGCGCGCCTGGGTCGCGGTGGTGTCGGTGGTCGCCGACCGGCCGCAGGACGCGATGGTCTACCGGCGCCGGCTGGAGGCGATCGACACGCTGGCGCACGTCACCGTCGAGGTGCACCGCTGCACCGCAGCGGCGCACTGACGCGGCGCGCTACAGCTTGGCGAGCAGCGCGCTCAGCTCGGCCGGCCGGTCGAGCATCACGTCGTGGCCGCAAGCGATGTCGACGCAGTTCCAGCCCAGGCCCTGCGCGCGCTCCTTCATCGGCGGGAACGGCGTGCCTTCCCAGTCGGTGGCGAGCACGTAGGTGGCCGGGCGGCCGTGGCCGGGCGCGCCGGCCAGGCGGATCTTCTCCTCGAAGGCGGCCAGCGGGTGCAGCGTGCACCTGCCGTCGACCAGCGCGCGGTCGGCCTGGTTGACGTTGAACGTCGCGGCCGGGATCGGCGGAACCTTGTAGCCGTCGCCCGACTCTTTCGCGCCGGCGTAGAACAGGTCGACGAACGGCTGCGGCACGATGTCGAGCAGGCATTCGCCGTCCCTGGGAACGAAGGCGTCGAGGTAAACCAGATGGCGCAGCCGCTCGGGCAGGCGCTCGGCCACGCCGCTGATGACGAAGCCGCCGTAGGAATGGCCGACCAGCACCACGTCGGACAGGTCTTCCCACTTCAGCGCCGCCGCGATGTCCTCGATGTGCGTCGACAGGTTGACCGCGCGCGACATCAGGTGACTGCGCTGGCCGACGCCCGTCAGCGTCGGCGTGAACACCTGGTGGCCCTTCGCCTGCAGCGCGTCGCGCACGCGCGACCAGCACCAGCCGCCGTGCCAGGCGCCGTGGACGAGTACGAAAGTGGTCATGGGCGTGTCCTCGCGGCGTCGTCGGGGCGGCCATGGTACGCCGCGCCGCGCCGGTCAGCGCGGTTCGCGGCCGTAGTGGATCGACTGCACGACGCCGGCGCGCAGCCGCACCGTCGCGACCAGGCTGCCCGGCCCGCGGTCGTACAGCCATTCCTCGGTGGCCAGGCAGGGCACGAAGGCGCTGGCGAACGGCTCGGGCACGGGCAGCAGCGTCTGCGCGTACACCACCGGCGCGCAGTAGCGATCGGCCAGCAGCGGCTGGCCGCACTTGTAGAGCACCGCCAGCCGCGAGTCGCCCTCGTCGGCGATGCCGCCGCTGCAGCGCAGCGACTCGGCGTGCGCGGTGACGGACGCGCCGGCCGCCAGCACGGCGAGGCAGACGATGGAACGCAGCTTCATCGACGGGCTCCTGCGGTGCGCAGGATGCCATCATGCGCCGCCCGCCAAGCCACCTCGACCAGCGCGGCCAGCCGGTCGAGCGACTGGCGCCAGCGGTTCAACGACACGTTCCTCGCCGGCGGATTCAGCCCTGCGGCTTGTGGCACACCGCTTCGACGTTGTGCCCGTCGGGCCCGATGACGAACGCCGCGTAGTAGTCGGCGTGATAGTGCGGGCGCAGGCCCGGAGGGCCGTTGTCCTGGCCGCCGGCGGCGAGTGCCGCGCGGTGGAAGTCGTCGACCTGCTTGCGATCCGCCGCGCCGAACGCGAGGTGCAGCGGCGTCGGCTGGCCGGTGGCCTGGTGCAGCCAGAGGAATGGCTTGCCCACGGGACCGATGCCGACGCCGTACGGCCCCTCCATGACGACGCCCCAGCCCAGCGGCTGCAGCGCCTTCAGGAAGAACGCCTTGCTCGCGGCGTAGTCGCTGACGCCGAGGCCCAGGTGATCGATCATGGGACTTCCCCTTCCCGGTCTCTTCGAGGATGCGGGGATCGTATGCGGCCATGACCTCGTACGTCATCGACCGCCGCACGCGCCGTCCCTACGCTTTCTCACGCCGGAATCCCCCGGCGCCACCCTCCTGGAGAGCAGCCATGCACGACGCGGCAGCCATCGCGAGAACCTATGTCGACACCTGGAACGAGCCCGACGAGGCGCGGCGCCGCTCGATGCTGAGCCGTCACTGGACCGAGGACGCGAGCTACGTCGACCCGCTGATGCGCGGCGAGGGCGCGGCGCAGATTAGCGGCCTGGTCGGCGCGGTGCAGCAGCGCTTCCCGGGCTTCCGCTTCGCGCTGACCGGAACGCCGAACGGCCACGGCGACGTCGTGCGGCTGTCGTGGTCGCTCGGCCCCGCCGGCGCCGAGCCGCCGATCGAAGGCAGCGACGTCGTCGTGCTGCGCGACGGCCGCATTCGCAGCGTGATCGGCTTCATCGACCGGGCACCGGCCGCGGCCTGACGGTCGGGGGCTAGCGGCGCAGGACGGCCCGCGTGGTCGCGAAGTCGATCGGCGCCGACGTGTGCTCGTGGACGACCGCCCACGCCCCGGCGCGCTGCCGCAGCGCCCACGTCAGCCGGTTCTGCATGGCGCGCAGCGGCTCGCCGCCCGCGGACAGCGCCCGGTAGGTGACGAACGCATGGGCGACGGCCACGTCGTGCCCGACGACCGTCTGCACGTCGTCCACGCCGACCGCCACGCGCTCGCTGCCGAGCGAGCCGAACCAGCCCGCCACCGCCAGGCGCCACGCCCCGCGGCCTTCGTACGACCATTCGCCCCAGAGGTCGAAGACGCGCACGTCGGGGTCGTAGAGCGCGAGCAGGGCGTCGACGTCCTTGGCCAGCACGGCGGCCGCATAGGCATCGAACAGGCGCGCGATCGGAAGTGGCACCGCGGCCGAGTTCGTCACCTGGAAGCTCCGTCGTCCGTGTCGAAGACGAGCTCGACCCGATTGCCGCCCGGGTCGCGCAGGAACAGCTGCACCTGTCCGGTTCCGGGCACGGTGTGCCGGGTGTAGGCGACCCCGCGCGCCTGCAGCCGCGCCTCGGCCGAGCGGCAGTCCCGGCAGGCGAAGGCGACGTGATCGAAGGTGGCCGACCCGTCGGTGCGACGCTCCTCGTCCGGTGCAGCCGCCGACAGGTGCACGACGGCCTGGCGGCCGGCATACAGCCAGTAGCCGAAGCCGGCGAAGTCGGGGCGCCAGCCGACCTCCAGCCCGACGGCGCTGCAATAGAAATCCTTCAAGGCGTCGAGGAGGTGGCGCGGTCCGCGCAGGTTGACGTGATCGAGTCCGAGGATGGTCATGGCTCCTCCGTCGCAGGCCTGGGGTTGCGCCATGCCGGTTGGATCGGTCAGAAATGAATCCCCCGCATCATCTGCTGCATCGCCATTGCCTCCGCCGACAACTGCGGCTTCCCCTTCTCGCCCTTCTCCCCCTTCGCCGCCGCCGAGTCGGGGAACATGCGGAAGCTCGTGTTCATGATGGTCTGCGCCACGCGCGGCAGCACCGCGTGCAGCACCTCGCCGAACACGCCCAGCCGCGTGGCGATGCGCACCGGCCGGGCGATGCAGGCCTGCGCCACGAGCTCGGCGGCCTGCTCGGGTGATAGCGTCGGCGCGTTGGCGTAGAGCTGCGTCGGCGCGATCATCGGCGTGCGCACCAGCGGCATGTTGATGATCGTGAAGGTCACGCCCTGGTCGGCGTACTCGCTGGCCGCGCAGCGCGTCCAGGCTTCGAGCGCGGACTTGCTGGCGACGTAGGCCGAGAAGCGCGGCGCGTTGGTCAGCACGCCGATCGAGCTGATGTTGACGACGTGGCCGCGCTTCTTCGCCACCATGCCGGGCAGCAGGCCGATCGTGATGCGCAGCGCCCCGAAGTAGTTGAGCTGCATCGTGCGCTCGTAGTCGTGGAAGCGGTCGTAGCTCGACTCGATGGCGCGGCGGATCGAGCGGCCGGCGTTGTTGATCAGGAAGTCGACGCCGCCGTGCTTCTCGACGAGCAGCTGCACGAAGCGGTCGCAGTCGGCCATGTCCGACACGTCGGCGACGTAGGCGACGAACTCGTGCCCCTTGGCGCGCGCCGCCTCGCAGGCCTCGTCGAGCTTGGCCTCGTCGCGTCCGCAGATGATCGTCGTCGCGCCGGCCTCGGCGAAGCGGTGCGCCGCCGCCAGCCCGATGCCCGACGACCCGCCGGTGACGAGCACGACCTTGCCGCCGACGGCGCCGCGCAGACTGCGGTCGATCGCCAGATCGGGGTCGAGGTGGCGCTCCCACCAGTCCCACAGCCGCCAGGCGTAGTCGTGCAGGTTGGGGCACTCGATGCCGCTGCCCTCCAGCGCCTTCGTCGTCTCGCGACGGTCGAAGCGCGTCGGGTAGTTGACGAACTGCATGATGTCGGCCGGCAGGCCCAGGTCCTTCATCGCGGCGTCGCGCATGCGCCGCACGGGGGCGAGCGCGAGCAGCCCCTTCTTCACGCTCTTGGGGACGAAGCCGAGCAGCGCGGCGTTGACGAACAGGCTGGGCTTGGGCGCGTGCGCGGCACGCGCGAAGACCTCGAGCACGTCGCCGACGCGGTAGCCCGCCGGGTCGACGAGGTGGAAGCAGGTGCCGCTCTTGGCGGCTGCCGAATGCGAGATGTGCACCAGCGCAGCGACGACGAAGTCGACCGGCACGAGGTTGATACGCCCGCCCTCGATGCCGATCGCCGGCATCCAGTGCGGCACGATGTGGCGCAGGCGCTGGATCGGCTTGAAGAAGTAGTACGGCCCGTCGACCTTGTCCATCTCGCCCGTGCGCGAGTCGCCGACCACCATCGCCGGGCGGTACACCGTCCACGGCAGCTTGCCGCTTTCCTTGCGCACGATCGCCTCGCTGTCGTGCTTGGTTCGGAAGTACGGGTGGTCGAGGTTCTCGGCCTCGTCGAACATGTCCTCGCGGAACACGCCCTCGTACAGGCCGGCGGCGGCGATGCTGCTGATGTGGTGCAGGTGGCCGGCCTCGATCACCTTCGCGAACTCGACCAGGTGGCGCGTGCCCTCGATGTTGACGCGCACCTGCGAGGCCTCGTCGGCCTCCAGGTCGTACACCGCGGCCAGATGGTAGAGGTGGTCGATCTGGCCCTTAAGCCGCTTCGCGTCGGCGGCCGACACGCCGATCTTCTTGGCCGTCAGGTCGCCTTCGATCGGCACGGCACGCGCGCGCTCGGCCGGCGTGGCCAGCCCCCAGCGTTCGTACAGCGCCTCGAGCTTGCCGGCGCTGCCCGGGCGCACGAGGAAGTAGACGGTCGAGCCGCGCCGCGCGAGCAGCGCCTTGACCAGCCGCTTGCCGATGAAACCGGTCGCCCCGGTGACGAAGTAGCGCATGCCGTCCTCCCACGCTTCGCGATGGCGCCATTGTTTCCTGAATTTCGGCTAGAGCCCTCTCACTAGCGAACGAGGCTGCGCCGCACGGGGTGCGCTCCTATAGTGACGCGGAGCACCTCCACGGTGGAACGGTGCCGATCGGAAGGGATGCGATGGTCAAGAAGCTGCAGAAGATGGCGCGCAAGCAGGCGACGGCGGGGAGCGGGCTGTTCGACAGCCAGCTCGCCGGCACGGTGCGCGAGTCGGCACAGCAGATCTGGCTGGCCGGGCTCGGCGCCTTCTCCAAGGCGCAGGAGGAAGGCGGCAAGATGTTCGACACGCTGGTGCGCGAGGGCACCAGCCTGCAGCAGAAGACGCAGGGCCTGGCCGGCGACAAGATAGGCGAGATGACGCAGAAGATGTCGAGCATGGCCGGCGAGGTGACGGCCAAGGCCGGCGCGCACTGGGACAAGCTCGAGTCGATCTTCGAGGAGCGCACCGCGCGCGCGATGCGCAAGCTCGGCGTGCCGACGAAGGGCGACGTCGACGCGCTGGTCGCGCGCATCGACGAGTTGAGCGCCAAGCTCGCGACGCTGTCGCGCACGCCGGTGGCGGCCAAGCGCGCCGCGGCCAAGAAGGCG
Organism: Betaproteobacteria bacterium; assembly: GCA_050256835.1. Classification (GTDB taxonomy): domain Bacteria; phylum Pseudomonadota; class Gammaproteobacteria; order Burkholderiales; family Burkholderiaceae_C; genus JAMHWF01. The sequence goes on from JBLMVT010000053.1 coordinate 8,308, forward strand.
GTGGCGCCGGCGCGGCGTCCGGCGCGCAAGAGCGCGGGCGCCTGACGTCTCAGCGCAGCGTCGCCGGCGCCCGGCACGCCGATAGCGGGACTTGGAGTGTCGCAAGGAGACGCTCGCGACCTCGCCGCCCGGCTCAACACCCTGCGGCCCTGAGGCAGTTCTCGGCCGCGCCTGTGCGCCGACCTCGGCGCCAGCGAATAATCGGCGCCCCGTTGCCGGCCGCAGCGCGGCCGGCGGTTTCGCTTCGCGCGAAGGCGCGCTCTCTCCGAGGGGACACGTCACCGCGTCCGACTCGGTTCACGAGGAGCCATTCCATGTCACTGCGCATCAACGACATCGCCCCCGACTTCAGCGCCCAGACCACGCAAGGGCCGATC
>JBLMVT010000054.1:0-2663 GCA_050256835.1 Betaproteobacteria bacterium
CGCGCCACGTGAACTGACTCGTCGCATCTGTCCGAGCGCAGCGAACGCAGTGAGCGAAGCGAGTTATGCGACGGGCCACGAGGCCGAGCACCGCAGGGCAGCCTGCGCCGCCAGGCGCAGGTCGGCTCATCTAAGCGGAGCGGCCTGCCCGCCCGCCCCTTTGCCGTACTGACACAGGAGCCACGCACCATGTCCGTCGTCATCACCGACAAGACACCCGCCACGCCGGCCCCGCGCAAGGTCCTCGGTTTCAGCGCGCTGTTCGCCGCGTCGATCGGCGTCATCGTCGCCCAGCTCGGCATGGTGTCGCTGATGCAGGGGGTGGGCATCGGCGGCTGGGGCTTCTTCGGCGCGCTGGCCATCGCCTTCGCGCTGGCGCTCGCCAACGCCATGGCGTACGCGGAGATGGCGCTGATGATGCCGAGTGCCGGCTCACTGTCCAGCTACGCCGAGGCGGCGATCGGCAACTTGCCGGCCATCCTGCTGGTGTTCGCCGGCTACGTGACGCCGGCGATCTTCGGCCTGCCGGTCGAGATGATCCTGGTCGACGGCGTGCTGCAGCAGATCCTGCCCGGCGTGCTGCCGCACTTCGTCTGGGCGATCGCGCTGCTCGCCGTGCTGGTGGTGCTGAACATCCTCGGCACCGACATCTTCGCCAAGGTGCAGACGACGCTCAGCTTCGTGATGGTCGTGTTCCTGGCGCTCACCGGGCTGATGGCGCTCGGCGGGCAGGGTGCCGCGCCGATCGCGGGCGGCAGCGCGGCCGGTTTCGCCGCGCTCGGCCACGACACCGTGGTGCTCGGCCTGGTCGCGCTGGCGTTCTGGGTCTTCGTCGGCTCCGAGTTCGTCACACCGCTGGTGGTCGAGGCGCGCAACGCGGCGCGCGACCTGCCGCGAGCAATGATCGTCGGGCTGGTCGTCGTCGCGCTCGCGCAGCTCGTGTTCGCGCTCGGGGCGGCGTTCTTCGTGCCGCGCGACAAGCTGGCCGGCTCGGCGACTCCGCACCTCGACTACGTCGTCGCCGTGTTCGGCCCGAGCGCCAAGGTCTGGTTCGGCGTGTTCGCTGTCACTGCCACTGCCAGCCTGCTCAACACCGTGCTGGCGGCCGTGCCGCGCATGCTGCAGGGCATGGCCGACAACGGCCAGGTGTTCCCGCTGCTCGGGCGCACCGGCTCGCGCGGCACGCCGGTGCTCGGCATCCTGTTCGTCGCCGCGCTGCCGCTCGTCGGGCTGGCCTGGTCGGGCGGCGACGCCAACGCGATCGTGCCGCTGACCATCGCCGCGTCGGTCGCTTGGCTGCTCGCCTACATGACGGCGCAGGTCTCGCTGATGGTGCTGCGCCGCCGTCACCCCGACCTGCCGCGGCCGTTCAAGGTGCCGGGCTACCCGGTGACGCCGGTGCTCGCCATCCTCGGCATGGGCTACGTCGTCGCCAACAGCTCGCCCGCGCCCGAGATGACCGGCCAGATCGTCGCCTACACCGGCATCGTGCTGGCGCTGTTCGCCGTCGTCGGCGCAGCCTGGGTCAAGCTGGTGATGAAGAAGGGCCTGTTCGAGCCGGGCACGCCGGCGGGCCTGTAGATGACAGTGCGGCTCGACCCCGCGGCGCTGCAGCCGATGCTCGCCGCCGAGCAGGCGCTGTTCGCGCAAACGCATCCGCGCTCGCGCGCCGCGTTCGACGCGGGCCAAGCGCACTACCTGTACGGCACGCCGTCGCACTGGATGCGGCGCTGGGCGGGCGGTTTCCCGCCGGCGGTCAAGCAGGCGCACGGCGCGCACCTCGAATGCGTCGACGGCCACGACTACGTCGACTTCTGCCTCGGCGACAGCGGCGGCATGTGCGGCCACGGCCACCCGGCGATCACCGCGGCCGTGGCGGCGCAGCTCGCGCGCGGCGCCACCTTCATGCTGCCGAGCGAGGACGCTGCCTGGGTCGGCGCCGAACTGGCGCGCCGTTTCGGACTGCCGTACTGGGGCTTCACCACCTCGGCGAGCGACGCCAACCGCGCCGCGATCCGCATCGCGCGCATGGTCACCGGCCGCGACAAGGTGCTGGTGTTCGACGGCTGCTACCACGGCTCGGTCGAGGAGGCACACGTCGCGCTGCAGGACGGCCGCGTGGTGATGAGGAACGGCATCCACCCGAACGCGGTCGACCATGCGCGGGTTTCGAAGGTGATCGCCTTCAACGACGTGCCGGCGCTCGAGGCGGCGCTGGCGCCGGGCGATGTCGCCTGCGTGCTCGCCGAGCCGTTCATGACCAACTACGGGATGATCGCGCCGCAGCCGGGCTTCCTCGACGCACTGCGCGACCTCACCCGTCGCAGCGGCACGCTGCTCGTGATCGACGAGACGCACACCTTCTCCGAAGGCCCCGGCGGCTACACCGGGCGCCACGGCCTCGCGCCGGACTTTCTCGCCGTCGGCAAGTCGGTCGGCGGCGGCGTGCCGGTCGGTCTCTACGGCGTGAGCCGCGAGGTTGCCGAACGGCTGTGGGCGCTGGTGCCGAAGGTCGACCCGGCGGCGGTGCGGCAGAGCGCGCACCTCGGCTTCGGCGGCACGCTGGCCGGCAGCGCGCTGCAGGTGGCGGCGGTGCGCGCCGTGCTCGAGCAGGTGCTGACCGAGGCCGCGTTCGAACACATGATCGCGGTCGCCGGCGACCT
>JBLMVT010000055.1:0-4188 GCA_050256835.1 Betaproteobacteria bacterium
CGGCCGGCGTCCCGGTCGGGCAAGGTCATTTTTGCCGCAGGGCGTGCGCCGGGCGCGATATCCTCGCCGTGCCGGCCCGGCCGAATCCGCAATGAAGCCCGAACGCCCCACCCACCTGGCACCCATGTTGCGTGCGCCCGCCCGGTGCCCGCGCAGGCGCGACCAAGACTTGACCAACGAGGGGTTCCCGCAATGACGCATGCACTGATCGTCGAAGACGAACCCGACTCGGCGCAGATGATGGCCGCGCTCATCGCGGGCGAGAACTTCACCGTCGCTACTGCCCACACGCTGCGCGACGCGCGCCGCCAGATCGCTCTGCAGCAGCCCGACATCGTGCTGCTCGACCTGCAGCTGCCCGACGGCAACGGCATGGAGCTGTTCGAGGACCCCGACCTCATCTCGCAGTCCGAGGTGGTGCTGATCACCGGCCACGCGACGCTGGAGACGTCGATCCAGGCGCTGCGGCTGGGCGCCGCCGACTATCTGATCAAGCCGGTCAACATCAAGCAGCTGCAGGGCATCCTGTCGCGCGTGATGCGGCCCTCCGCGCTGAAGGCCGAGTTGTCGGCGATGAACGCCGAATGGGAGAAGACCGGCCATTTCGGCGACCTGTGGGGCCGCTCGCCGCCGATGCAGCGCGTCTACGAGCAGATCTCGCGTGTCGCCTCGACGGCGGTGTCGGTGTTCATCACGGGAGAGAGCGGCACCGGCAAGGAGGTGGTGGCGCGCACGGTGCACGACCTGTCGCGCCGGCGCAAGCAGCCGTTCCTGGCCGTCAACTGCGGTGCCATCTCGCCCAACCTGATCGAGAGCGAGATCTTCGGCCACGAGAAGGGCAGCTTCACCGGCGCCGACCGCCAGCACCAGGGCTTCTTCGAGCGCGCCCACGGCGGCACGCTGTTCCTCGACGAGATCACCGAGATGCCGCTCGAGCTTCAGGTCAAGCTGCTGCGCGTGCTCGAGACCGGCATGTTCATGCGCGTGGGCTCGACGCAGAGCCAGGAGTCCGACGTGCGCGTCGTCGCCGCGACCAACCGCTCGCCCGACGAGGCGGTGCGCTCGGGCAAGCTGCGCGAGGACCTGATGTACCGGCTCAACGTGTTCCCGATCCACATGCCGCCACTGCGCGAGCGCGCCGAGGACATCAGCCTGCTGGCGCAGCATTTCCTGGGCGGCATCTGCGAGCGCGAAGGCATGAAGAAGCGCTTCTCGCCGGCCGCGCTGGCGCGTCTGGAGGCCTACCGCTGGCCGGGCAACGTGCGCGAGCTGCGCAACGTCGTGCAGCGCGCCTTCGTGATGGCCGCCGGCGAGGTGATAACCGACGAATGGCTGCCCGCCGACGCCCCGCTGACGGGCCCCGCCGCGCCCGGCGTGCGGGAGGCCGCGCCGGCCACCGGCGCGTCGATCATCATCAAGCTCGGCACCTCGATGGCCGACGCCGAGCGCCAGCTCATCCTGGCCACGCTAGCGCACTACAACAACCACAAGGAACGCACCGCCGCGGTCCTCGGCGTCAGCCTGAAGACGCTGTACAACCGCCTGAAGGAATACAGCGCGGACAAGGTCGAAGGAGACGAGGGCTGAGGTTCTCGGCGTTCGGCACTCGGCATTGAGGCGCCTGCTCGGCAACGGGGCGGCCGGGCAGGCGGTACCCGGGACGGGCGATTTAGTGGTCGGCGAGAAGCGCAGGGCCGGGGTCGGCGCGCGCCGCCAGGCGCGCGCATCGTCGACTGACTCGCGGCACTTGTTTGAGCGCCGCGACCGCAGGTCGCGAAGCGAGTTGTGCCGCGCGACCCGGGCCCGAGCATCGCAAGCGAAGTCGGCCCGGAGTGCCGACCGCCAACGCATGAGCCCGGCCCGGGTACCGCCTGCCGCGACGCGCGTCACGACACACAATTCGAACCGGAGGAGTCCGCCCATGCTGTTCCGCCAACTGTTCGAGCCGCTGTCATCGACCTACACCTACCTGCTCGGCTGCACCGACACCGGCCGGGCGCTGCTGATCGATCCGGTGGTCAACATGATCGAGCGCGACCTCGAACTGCTGGCCTCGCTCGGCCTGACGCTGGCGTGGACGCTGGACACGCACATCCACGCCGACCACATCACCGCGGCGCGGCATCTGAAGGAGCGCGTCGCCAGCCGCATCGCGGCGCCGGCGATCGACCGGCTGCCGTGCGCCGACCACGGCATCGAGGACGGCGTGCCGTTCACGCTCGGCAGCGTCGCGCTCACGCCGATCCACACGCCGGGCCACACCGACGGCCACTTCGCGTACGCGCTGGCCGACCGCGTGTTCACCGGCGACGCGCTGCTGATCGACGGCTGCGGGCGCACCGACTTCCAGAACGGCGACGCAGCCACGCTCTACCGCAGCGTGCGCGAGCGGCTGTTCGCGCTGCCCGACGACTGCCTGGTGTACCCCGCGCACGACTACGAGCAGCGCCGCGTCTCGACGATCGCACAGGAGCGCGCGCGCAACCCGCGGCTCGGCGGCGAGCGCAGCGAGGCCGAGTTCGTCGCGCTGATGGCGGGCCTCAACCTGCCCTATCCGAAGTTCATCGACCACGCGGTGCCGGGCAACCGCGAATGCGGCGTCTGCCCGACCGACCTGCCCGAGCAGCTGCAGGCCTACTGCGGTCGGATGACCGAGAGCCGGCAGGGCTGAGGCTCAGCCGACGCGCGCGCTGACGACGCGCTGCGAATCGTCGAAGGCACCGAGCAGCGAGGCGCTGTCGAGCTCCTCGCTCCAGCACATCAGCTGGTTGCGCCCGCCGTGCTTGGCGGCGTAGAGCGCGACGTCGGCGCGGCGCAGGATGTCGTCGCGGCTGCCCTGGCTGACGGAGGCGACGCCGATCGACACCGTCACCGGTGGCAGGCTGCGGCCCTCGTGCTCGACCTCGATGCGCCCGATGCGCTCGCGCAGCTGGTCGAGCCGCGCGCACGTCTCCTGCAGGTGGGCGCGCGGCAGCAGCACGGCGAGCTCCTCGCCGCCGACGCGACAGGCGATGTCGTACGAGCGCACGAAGCCGTGCAGCTGGCGGGCCACCGCCTTGAGCACCTCGTCGCCGGCCTCGTGGCCGAACCTGTCGTTGAACGACTTGAAGTGGTCGATGTCGAGCAGCGCCAGCGTCAGGCTCTCGTGGCTGCGCTCGCTGCGGCTGAGCTCGTGCTGCAGCACCTCCTCGAAGTAGCGCCGGTTGTACAGCCCCGTCATCCAGTCGCGCACCGCCTGCTCGCGCAGCGACAGGCGCAGCCGCAGGTTGGCCAGCGACAGCTTGAGCGCGTCGGCCGTCGCCTCGGCGCCCCAGACCGCGGTGCGCACCTCCTCGTCGTCGAGCGCCTGGCGCGTCACGAGGTGCAGGGCGCCGGCGCGCTCGGCCGAGGTGAATAGCGGGGCACAGATCGCGTGCGTCACGCCTTCGGGCAGGGCGCCGCCGAGATGGCCGCATACCGGCTGCAGGCCGCCGTTGCCGCGCCCTGCGCTCATCAGGTGCAGCCGGCCGCGGCGCACCGCCCAGCAGTCGGTCTCGGCGCCGGGCCGTGCCGGCGCGGGGAAGCCGCCCCAGGCGGCGACGATCTCCATTTCGCCGCGCGGACCGGCGACGCTCAGCGCGCCGGGCCAACCGGGGAACAGCTCCGGGCCGGCCTGGGCGACGATGGCGCGGCCGTCGGCCTCGGCCTCGCACAGCTGCAGCAGCTCGGTCATCTGCTGCACGCTCTGCAGGAAGCGCTGGGCCGAGCTCATGCGATGCACGACCTGCTGCAGGTCGCCGCTGTGCGCGGCGGCGCGCGACTCCGCCTGCTTGAGCCGCCCGATGTCGATCAGGTAACCGCGCAGCAGCGCCGGCCGCGTGCCGTCGCCGCGCTCGACGGCCAGGTGCAGCAGGTACCAGCACCAGCGTCCGCTGGCGTGCAGCAGCCGCACCTCGCGCTGCAGCTGCGCGCCCTCGGAAGGCTCGAGCCGGGCGATCGACTGGCGCAGCGCGGCGGCGTCCTCGCGGTGCATCAGGTCGGCGAGGTCGGCACCGACCGGCACCGGCTCGTCGGGCCGGCAGCCGCGCGCGCGCTGCAGGCCTTCGCCCGCCTCGCGCAGCGCGTGCGGCGGCGTGCCGTCGAGCGCGATCGGCAGCACCGGCCCGGCGTCGAAGCGGTGCCGCTCGGCGTCGAGGGCCTGCGCCAGCT
>JBLMVT010000056.1:0-3319 GCA_050256835.1 Betaproteobacteria bacterium
ACGGGCGCGAAAAGCAGCGCGATGATCCCGCCCCACAGGATCGTCCCGTAGAACGGCAGCAGGATCCAGCCCAGGGCGAGCGAGACGGTGATCAGCAGCAGCGGGAGCGCCCAGTTCTCCAAGTGAGCCGACACGTATTCGTCAGACCGAGCCATCACAACGCCTGTCTCTCGAGTTTCATCATGGAACGCCGTGCGCGCTGTCTGGCTCGTGCAATGACCACCGGTTGATCCAGCGCAATGCCGGTCGCCGCTCGTGGCCTACCTTGGTGAATGTTTCAGCCCTGCCCACCAATACGAGGTGAATACATGAACAAGGATCAGGTCAAGGGCGCCATCAAGGAAGTCGCAGGCAAGGTGCAGCAGAAGGCCGGGAAGATATTGGGCAGTCTGGAGCAGGAGGCCAAGGGGGTCGAGAAGAAGATCGAAGGGAAGATGCAGCAGAAGCTCGGCGACGCCAAGGAGAAGGTCGCGGACGCCAAGGAAGCCCTGAAGGACGCGAAACACAAGATCTGACGCGATCCCTCGGCACCGCGAGGCCGGTCGCTCGCGTGTGCGTCCCGAGTGGCTGCGCGGGCGACGAAGGAGGAATCGACATGATGGGTTTCGTGCAGGACATCGAGAACCTCGCCGTCAAGAACGAGGAGTTTCGCCGGGTGCTCTACACGGCCAGGCACTGCCAGCTCGTGCTGATGGCGTTGAAGCCCGCCGAAGAGATCGGGGCCGAAGTGCACAAGCTCGACCAGTTCTTCCGCGTCGAAGAAGGCACGGGCGAGGCCGTTCTCGATGGCGTCCGGACTCCGATCCGGGCGGGCTTCGCCGTGGTCGTCCCGGCCGGCGCGAGGCACAACATCGTCAATACGGGCAGCGTCCCGCTGAAGCTCTATACGCTGTATGCGCCACCGAATCATCGGGACGGCGTCGTCCACCACACACGCGGCGACGCGGAGGCCGACAACGAAGCGTTCGATGGCAGGACGACCGAATAGGAATCCCGGCCTCGAGCGCGCAAGGCTCACGCCGAGGCAGGCTCTTCCTGACGCAAGCGCCCACCGCCGGCTATCGGAAGCGTCACCACGAACTGGCTGCCTCGCCCGACTCCCGCGCTGTGCGCCGCCACGCTGCCGTCGTGCGCCTGCACCAGCTCCCGCACCACCGACAGCCCGATCCCCAGGCCGGCGTCGTTGAAGCCCGTTGCGTGCGCCTCCTGCTCGAACAGCTCGAAGATGCGAGGCAACGCGTCCGCCGTGATGCCGATACCGCTGTCGGACACGGTGATCACGAGGTCGTCCCCCACGGCGACGGCGGACAACCCGATGTCGCCTCCGGCCGGTGTGTACTTGGACGCGTTGTCGAGCAGGTTGCCGACGATCTGTGCGAGGCGCGTGGGGTCGCCCTCCAGCTCGATCGCGCCTGAAGGCATGTCGACGCGGAGGTGCTGCGAGCGGCCTTCGATGGCAGAACGGCAGGCATCGAGTGCCTCGGCAACGACCTCGTCGATGCGAACCCGCTCGTGATCGAGCCTGAGCTTGCCGGTCCTGGCGCGCGACACGTCCAGCAGGTCGTTGATCAGGATCACCACGCGCGCGACCTGCCGCTCGATCATCGCCTGCAGCCGGGGCAGTTCGTCCCGTCGAACCCGACTCAGCAATGCAGCCGCGGTACGGATGGGTGCGATCGGATTGCGCAGCTCGTGCGCGACGACCGCCATGATCTGCGTCAGCCGCTGCTGCGTCTGTTCGGCGGCGGACTGCATATCCCGCGCGCTCAGCGCGGCCAGCAGCAGCTGTGTGTTCGCCTCTCTTGCATCGCGCAACTGCGCTTGGCCGCGATCGTTCGGCGCGCGTTCCCGCGCGGCCGCGCCTTGTTGCGGCAGTTCGAGCCCCGGCCGCTCCGGGCGGCACCCGCCCGCCGCCTGCGCGCCGGAGAAGGCGACGCTGCCGAGCCGGCGCCTCTTCGCGCGGTACATCGCGGCATCCGCGCAGCTGATGAGCGTGTGGGCGTCCTCGCCGTCGTCCGGGTAGATGCTGACGCCGATGCTCGCGCTCGGGAGCACCACCAGGTTGCCCGCGTCGCTCGGGGCGCCGAGCGCGGCGATCATCTTGTCGGCAATCCGCAGTGCATCGGATGCCTGCGACACCTCGGTGAGCAGGATCACGAACTCGTCGCCTCCGTAGCGGCTCACGGTGTCCGCGTCGCGAACCGACGCTGCAAGGCGCGCGGCCACCCGCTGCAGCACCCGATCGCCGGCCGCGTGGCCGAGCGCGTCGTTGATCTGCTTGAAGTCGTCGAGGTCCAGGAACAGCAGCGCCATGCGGCTGCCATGCCGCCTCGCGCTGGCGCTGGCCCGCATGAAACGGTCGAGCAGCAGGACCCGGTTCGGCAGCCCGGTCAGGGCGTCGAGATCAGCCGACCGCGACAGTTCACTCAGGGCCTGCCCCGCCGTATCCGCATCGGACCGGGCACGCAGCGCCGCGAGCACCAGCTCCTCGTTCGCCTCGAGCAGCTGCGCCGCCCGGATGCTGCCGAGAACGCTCCCGGCGTCGGCGACGTGCCCGTGCAGATCAGGTTGTTCGTTCATGGCGACCCCTTCTCGTGGGCCTGCCGCCAAGCAGCCCTTCCTGGCCGGCAAGCGGTTCGCCGACCTGAATGCCGTCGTCGTCGATGCTGAACTCGCGCAACTCGTTGGAATGCGCGCTGGCGCGCACCTTGACGACCGCCATCACGCGGCGCAGCCGGCTGTCGACTTCGATGTAGCGCTGCACGACGATCGCGTCGGTCAGGAAGGCCGTGCCATAGGGGCTGAAACGCAGGTCCGTGAAGCGGTCTTCGAGTTCGGAGGTCATCAGCACCGTGACACCCTCGTCGGCGAGGGCGGTGACCAGGCGCAGCAGCGATTCGCGGAAGTCCTCGCGGAAGGTGGGCGCCAGCGCGAGTTCGAAGCCCGACAGCGAGTCGATGACGACGCGGCGCGCATCGAGGCGGCGGATCTCGCTCACGAGCAGCACCACGATCTCGTCGATCGACAGGTCGGGGGCCCGGCTGTCGACCAGACCCACGCGGCCGCTGGCGATCAGGTCGGTGAGCTGGCGGCTGCGCGAGCGCGTGGGCCGCTGCTCGAAGGCGGCGATCACTCCGTTCTCCCCGCAGCGCACGCCCTCGACGAGGAACGACGCGGCCAGCATGCTCTTGCCCGACCCGGACGGACCGGCCACGAGCAGCGAGTAGCCCCTGGGCAGCCCGCCGCCCAACATCTCGTCCAGTCGAGCCACACCGGTCAGCACGCGTCCGGCCGGCGCCGCGGCTGCCTCGGGGCGTGC
>JBLMVT010000057.1:0-10807 GCA_050256835.1 Betaproteobacteria bacterium
GTGGAAGTTGGCGTGCTCGCGCGCCCAGCGCTCGGCCAGCTCGGCCATGTACAGGTCGGCGCGCCGGCGCACGCCCCAGTACAGCCACATCGGCCGCTGCACGCCGCGGCGGAAGGCGTCCTCGATGATGCTCTTCACCGGCGCGAAGCCGGTTGCCCCGGCGACGAAGACGATCGGCCGCGTGCTCTCGCGCAGCGTGAAGCCGCCCATCGGCGCCTCGAAAACGAAGACGTCGCCGACCTGCATCGACTCGAACACGAAGCCGGTGAAGCGCCCGCCGGGCATCCGGCGCACGTGCAGCTCGATCGGTTCGCCCGGCGCGTTGGCGAACGAGAAGGCTCGACGCTGGCCGTCGTCGAGCACGACGTTGAGGTACTGGCCGGCGGTGAAGTCGATGTGCTCGCCGGCCGGCAGCTCGATCACCAGCCGCATGACGTCGGGCGCGAGCCGGTCCATGGCGACGATGCGGCCGACGTGGCGGCGCGGCGCGCCCGCGGGCACGCCGAGCTTCTCGACCTCGATCGCAAGGTCGCTGGTCGGCGTGGCGCAGCACATCAGCGCCTCGCCACGCGCGCGACGCTCGGCCGGCAGCGCGCTCGGCTGGTAGGGACCCAGGTCGACCGACCCCTGCAGCACGCTGCACACGCACACGCCGCAGCCGCCGCTGCGGCATTCGTACGGCAGCGCCAGGCCCTGGCGCAGGCCGGCGTCGAGCAGGGTCTCGCCCTGGCGCACGATGATCTGCAGCTCGGCCGTGTCCGGCCCGTGTACCGCGACGTGGAAGTCGCGGCGCGGCTCGCGCCGCCACTTCGGCGGCAGCCACGGCAGCGCGGCGAGCAGCGCCGTCGCCGCGCCGACCGCGGCCCACACCGCGCCGAGCGGCCAGACGTACAGCAGCGGAAAGATGATCAGGTAGAACCAGTCGAGTGCGAGCCGCGCGGGCGCGACGGCGAGGTCGGCCGCGCCGCCCTGGCTGTGCACGGGCCAGACGAGCGCCAGCGCGAGGAAGGTCACCAGCAGGCCGATGCGGACCGGCTTGGCCGGCGCCGTCGCCGCCTTCGGCACGCGCTGCACGTGCACCCACATCAGCAGCAGCACCGCCAGCGGCACGCCGATGTGCAGGAACGACAGCAGCGAGAACAGCCGGTCGTTGACCTTGCTCGCCTCGATGAAGTTGCGCATCAGCGTGCCGCCGAACATCGGCAGCCAGTCGAGCCACTCGAAGCTCGCGACGACGACGAACTGCGCCAGCCGGTCCCACGGCAGCATGTAGCCGTTGACGCCCGAGATGTAGACCAGCCAGATCAGCGCCACGCCGGTGACCCAGGAGAACCAGCGCCAGCCGCGGAAGCGGTCGAAGGCGAAGTGGCGCACCAGGTGCAGCAGCATCGTCAGCACCATCGCGTCGGAGGCGTAGCGGTGCACGCTGCGCAGGATGCCGCCGGCCCACCACTGGTGCTGCGTCAGCGCCTGCACCGAGTCGTGCGCGTCCGCCACCCCGGTCTCGAAGAAGGCGTACAGGTACAGGCCGCTGGCGGCGACGATCCAGAACAGGAAGAAGGTGATCGCGCCGAGCTGGTACAGCGGGTTGATGCGGTTGCCGAAGGCGCGGTTGAACAGCGCCTCGGCGTGCATGAAGGCGGCGCGCAGCAGCGCCTGCAGCAGCCGGATCATGGTCGTGCCCGCGTCGGCGCGCGCAGCGAGCGCGCGACGATGATCACGAACAGCAGGCCGCCGACGATGGCGACCAGCCCGCCCAGCCCCATCAGCCCCATGCCGGCGATCTCGGCCGGGCTGCGCAGCACCTGCTCGGCGCCGGCCACCTTGCGCTGCACGCCGTAGCCGCCCGACCAGACCAGCCCGACGATGTGCATCAGCTGGCCGGCGCCGTACAGCGCCGGCTGCCACACCGCGAGCCGGCCCTGCGGCGCACGATAGCCGAGCTGCGGCAGCAGGTGGAACACCAGGCCCATCAGCGCCAGCGTGACGCCGACGATGCAGCCGTGGTAATGCGCCGGGATGCGCACGTTCGAGCCGGCGATGAACACGCCGATCACCCCGCCGGCGCCGAACAGCAGCAGCGAGGCGTAGAGCGCCGAGCGCAGCGGCGCGGCGGCGGGCGGACGGCTCGTGGCGCGATGCATGCCGACGATCACCGCCAGAGCGACCGGCACGATCGCCGGCCCGCCGCCGACGCGCATCGCCCAGGTCAGCCACTGGCGGTGCTCGACCGAGGCGATGTCGTGGGCGAGGTAGGCCACCGGCGTGACGAACACGCAGGCCAGCGCCAGCGCGAACAGCAGCACAGTGACGCGCGGGCTCAGCGGCACGCGCGCGCCGCAGGCGCCGGCCAGCCACAGCCAGCCGACCAGCATCAGCAGCGTCCAGACGAACTGCAGCGCATGCCCGCCGCCCCACCAGAGGATCTCGTAGTAGGCCTTCGGCGCGAGCGTGCGCGGCAGCTCGGCGAACGACCAGACGAAGGCGAGCAGCGCGACCGCCGCCGACACCGCCGCCGCGTTGAGCCCGAAGGCGAGCGCACCGCGACCGTCGAAGGCGATGCCCAGGCGCGGCGCGACGACGAGCGCGCGGCCGACCAGCAGCGCCGTGCCGGCGCCGAACACGACCAGCCCGCCGATAAAGAGCGGCGCGGTGAACATCGGGATGTAGTTCGACATCACCGCCTCGCCGCGGTCGATGAACGGCGCCACCGCCATCGCCGCCGCGCCGGCGGCGCACAGCGCCAGCGCGGCCCGTCCCCAGGCGAGCGCGCGCGCGCTGCCGCTGGCGCTCCACAGCAGACCCGCCGCCGCGACGAACCAGACCAGCACCGACAGGTCCACGTGCACGACGAGCGCGACGTGGAAGAAGTCGGCCAGCGGCAGCAGCCGGTTGATGCCGGGCGTGCGCGACAGCACCAGCAGGATCGAGAACAACCCCGAGCCGACCAGCGCCAGCAGCCCCAGGCCGAGCCAGCCGCGCGCCAGCGCGGCGCGCGCATCGGCCGGCACTGAAAGCAGGTAGGAGCTGCCCGACTGCGCGGGCGGCGGCGCGGCGACGGCGCTGCGCGGCGGGAAGGGAGCGGTCGTCGTGGCGGAGTTCATGACAGTGTGATCCCTCCCTTGCTGGCGTCGTAATCGATCACCAGCACCTGAGCCGGCTCGAGCTTGACGTCGGCCTCGCGCACCTGGTCGAAGCCGCCCGTGCCGGCGCTGTCCTTGAAGCGCACCACCAGCCGGTGCGTGCCGGCCGGCACGACCAGCCGCTGGTAGACCGCCGAGGGGCCGTCCTTCGACAGCCCGGAGGGCCGGGCGACCGCGGCGAACGCGGGCCGGCCGTCGAGCTCGACCTCGATGCGTACCGGCGCGCGCTCTCGGCCGCACTGCATCGGCGCGCGCATGTTCGGCGGCAGCTTGGCCAGCTCCTCGGCCGTGCGACGCCGGCACTCGGCGACACGCTGGCCGGGGTGCACGAAGCTGACCTTGATCAGCGCCTGGTCGGCAGCGAGGTGCTGGTAGCTCGGCCAGTGCGAGAACACGCCGAGCGCGAGCGCGAACAGCGCGTACAGCACGGCCTGTCCGGCCCAGACCGCGGTCCGCTTCATCATGCGATCGCTCCTCGGGTGGTGGCGTGGCGCAGCTCGTCGAGCGCGGCGGCGAGCCGCGCTTCCTCGCCCGCGTCGGCCTGCACCACGCGCAGCCGCTCGCGCGGCACCGAGGCTCGCAGGTGCGGCTCGCGCGCGCCGGCCAGCCGCTGCTCGATCCAGCGCGTGCCGAGGCGGAACTCGCAGCCGCCGTCGCGGCAGCCGGCGACGACCACGCCGTCTGCGCCGCCGCGCAGCGTGTACTCGACGAATGACGGCGGCAGCATGCCGGTGCAGATCAGGCTCGAGGCGACGACGTCCGGCGCGGCCACGGACCGCGCGTCCGCGCCGCGCTCGCAGCCGAAGACGACGTAGCGGCGCTCGCCGGACAGCGCCGCCAGACCGCCGAGCACGCGCCGGCGCACGGCGTCGATCGGCTGCTGCGGCATGTCGATGCCTGTGACCAGCGTCTCGATGCTGCGAAACGGTGTCGATGACGGACAGGCGCCGACGCAGATGCCGCAGCTCGCGCACTGGTCGGGGTCGACCACCGCGAGCTGGCGCCCGGCGCGCCTGGGGTGCGGCGCCATCGTGATCGCCTCGTAGGGGCAGTCCTCGAAACAGCGCCGGCAGCCGTTGCAGTTGGCCGGATCGACCACCGCCACCGGCGCCGGCAGCGCGCGCGCGGGCAGGAACGGCAGCGCGATCAGCAGGGCCAGCGCGCCGCCGAGCAGCAGCCAGGTCGCCTGGCCCGAGATCGCATAGGCCAGCGGATGCACGAACAGCAGGATCCAGTCGAGTGCCAGCGCGGTCGGCACGCGCGACAGGTCGGCCGGCGGCTGGCTGAGCACCGGCGCGGCCAGCGCCAGCGCGAGCAGCGCGACACTGGTGCCGAGCGCGATGGCGCGCGGCGGAAACACCTCGACGCGCGCGAGCCGCTGCACGTGCGCCCACAGGCCGAACACCAGCAGCAGCGGCACGCCGAGGTGGACGAAGACGAACAGCGAGAAGAGCCGGTCCGACACCGCCGCCACGCCGATGAAGTTGCGCACCAGCGGCGAGGCGAACAGCGGCAGCGTGTCGAGCCATTCGGCCGTCGCCTCGGCCGAGAACTGGCCGAGCCGGTCCCAGTTCAGCCAGAAGCCGCCGATCGCGCACACGAAGGCCAGCGGCAGCAGCACCACCCCGGTCAGCCACGAGTAGCGGCGGAACGACGCGTAGCGGCCGTGCAGCCACTCGCGCAGCAGGTGTGCCAGCGTCACCACGATGAAGGCATCGGCGCCATAGCGGTGCAGGCTGCGCAGCACCCCGCCGGCCCACCACTGCTCGCGCGACAGCGAGTCGATCGAACGCCAGGCGCCCGCCGCCGAGGTGTCGATCGCGGCGTACAGCCAGATGCCGGAGAGCGCCAGCAGCCAGACCAGCAGGAAGCCGAGCGAGCCGAGGTGGCGCAACGGGTTGCCCGCGCTGCCCAGCGCCGCGTCGAAGCCGTGTTCGAGCCGGCGCCACAGCGCCAGCGCCTGCACCCGCACGCTGCCCTCCAGTGATCGTTGCATCAACCGGTGGCAGTCTGCGCAGGCGCGCCCGGTGTGGATTTGCGACTCGTCAAGGCCGCGGCTTCGCGGCGCAGGCGGCGGTGCACCCGCCACTCGTTGATCGCGTACAGCGCCATCGCGAGGATGAAGGTCAGGCCGCCGGCGATTTCGATCGCGAGCCGGTTGTCGACGCGGTAGGTGCCGGTCTTCGGGTCGTACACCGTGCACACGATGCGCACTCGCTCGAGCAGGCTCTCCAGCGCCGACGGCGCCGACACCGGCCCGCCGTCGAACAGCCGCTGCAGCGTCTCGGCGAGCTGCGCCGTCTGCGGCCGGTCGCCGTAGACCTGCTGCACCAGCCGGCCCTCGGCGTCGAGCACGCTGACCTGCAGCACGTGGTCGAAGCCGGCCGGCGTGGCGCGAAAGCGAAAGCCGAAGTCCGCGGTCAGCGCGTCGACGATCGCCGGGTGCGGACTGAGGAACTCCCAGTCGGGCGTGCCGGCGATGCGCTGCTGTGCGGCGAACGCCTTCATCGCCTGCGGCGAGTCGGCCGGCTGGTTGAAGCCGATGCTGACGACGTTGAAGCGGCCGGTGCCGAAGCGCGACTGCAGCGCGAGCACCGAATCGTGCAGCGAGCGCGTCGTCAGCGGGCAGACCTGGAAGCAGCCGGTGTAGATGAAGCTGACCAGCAGCGGCTTGCCGCGGTAGCCAGCCAGCCGCAGCGGGCGGCCTTCGCGGTCGAGCAGCGCGTACTCGCCGATCGGGTGGCCGAGCGCGCGCTGGCTGGTGCGCCAGGCGTCGGTGGCGTCGAGCCCGATCGCCGGCGGCGGCTCCTCGGCCCGCACGGCGGCGCCGGCCAGCAGGGCGAGCGCCAGTGCGACGGCCAGGAACGCGACCCGGCTCATCGCCCTTCAGCCGAGCAACGCGTCGAGCGTCGCTGCCAGCAGCACCGCGCTCAGCTGGATGAGCGACGCGAAGAACGCGCCCATCGCCGTTGCGCGGCTCGGCGCCCGGGCGAGTCGCCAGGTCCTGTGCAGGAAGTGGCCGCCGCCGCCGATCGCACCGAGGGCATACAGCGGACCCGCGCCGAAGGCCAGCGGCAGCAGCGAGGCGGCGACCAGCGCCAGCGTGCTCGCGAACACGATGCGCGCCGCGCGCGCCTCGCCGACGACCACCGGCAGCATCGGCACGCCCGCGGCGGCGTAGTCGGCGCGGTTGGCGATGGCCAGGCTCCAGAAGTGCGGCGGCGTCCACAGGAACAGCACCAGCGCGAGCGCCAGCGGCAACGGGCCGAGCGACGGATCGACCGCCGCGCCGCCGGCCAGCACCGCGAAGCTGCCGGCCAGCCCGCCGACGACGATGTTCCAGGCGCTGCGCCGCTTCAGCCAGACGGTGTAGACCACCGCGTAGGTGAAGGCGCCGAGGAAGACATAGGCCGCCGACACCGCGTTCAGCGCGCCCCAGGCCAGCGCCACCGCGCCGACCAGCAGCGCGCCGATCAGCGCCAGCCAGGCCGGCGTGTGCGGCAGCGCGCCGGTGACGAAGGCGCGTCGGCGCGTGCGCGCCATCAGCCGGTCGGACTCGTGCTCGACATACTGGTTGAAGGCACCGGCGCTGGCCGAGGCGACGAGCACCGCCGCCGCTAACGCGAGGACCTGCGCCGCCGACAGCGCCGCGCCCGGCGTCACCGCCAGCCCGACCAGCGCGGTGACCATGATCAGCACGCCGATGCGCAGCTTGAACAGGCCGAGCACGTCACGCCAGAGCGCGCGGCCCGGCGAGCGCAGGATCGTCGCGTCCATCACTCGCCGCCCTTCAGCTCAGGCCCCAGAGCTGGCCGAGGTACTTCCAGTTGATGAAGTAGTACAGCACGAAGGAGACGAGGAACAGCATCGCCAGCGCGAAGGTGCCGGGCGCCGCGAAGCCCATCGAGCCGTAGCTCTGCACCGCGGCCGACGGCGCGGTCGGCGGGATCGGCGTGACCTTGTTCGTCAGCACGCCGGCGTCGAGCTTCTTGCCCCACAGCAGCGAGCCGACCGTGACGTAGATGTAGATCGCGCCGCCGGTGATCGCCGAGATCCCGGCGATGCCGACCAGGCCCATCATCAGGTACGCCGCGCCCGGCCATTCGTAGGCCAGCGCCGCGCCCTGGAAGGCCATGTCCCAGTGCCGGCGCGCGACGCCGAGCGTGCCCGCGCCCATCATGACCAGGCAGAAGAAATACATCGACAGGCCGAACAGGTACGGCTGGATCTTCGCCAGGCCGGGGGCAATCATCTCGCGGCGGAACAGCACCGGGATCAGGAAGTAGGTCAGCGCCATGAACGACAGCGTGGTGCCGACCACCACCGTGGCGTGGAAGTGCCCCGGGACGTAGATGGTGTTGTGGATCAGCATGTTGAGCTGCTCGGTCCCCATCATCACGCCGGAGATGCCGCCGAGGAAGCCGAAGCCGATGATCGAGATGAAGACGCCGGAGAACGTCGGGTTGCCCCACGGCGCCTTGCGCAGCCACTCGAACAGGCCCTTGTTGAAGCCCTTCTCGCGCTGCGCGACTTCCATTGCGCCGGGGATCGTCAGGCCGTGGATCATCGACGCCAGCACCGCGAAGTACATGAAGTAGCTGGTGTTGACGACCTTCCAGCTGGTCGACAGGCCCGGGTCCGCGAGCAGGTGGTGCGCGCTGGCGAGCTGCAGGAACAGGATGTAGAGCAGGAAGGCGCCGCGGCTGACGCGCTCGCTCATCGGCTTGGCGCCGAAGGCGATCGCCGCCACCAGGTACCAGATCGAGATGTGCGCGGCGACGTTGATCTGCTGCGACGAGTGGCCGAACGCCCACCAGATCGTGCGGTACATCAGTGGATCCACCCGGTCGATGACGCCGATCGACAGCAGGAAGGTCGGGATCAGGATGATCGCGCCCGAGGCGATCGTGAACACGGCGATGATCGCCGCGGTGATCGCGCCGAAGGTGACGAGCGGCACCGAGCCCGTGTACGTCTTCTCGCGCTTGGCGACGACCAGCGTGCCGAAGAACACGAAGCAGCCGATCAGCGCGCCGACGGCGAACAGGATCAGGCCGAGGTAGAACGACGGCGCGGCCATCATCGGCACGTACGACGTCATCATCACGCTCGAGCCGCCCTGGAACACGGCGACGTTGTTCGTCACCGCGCCGATCAGCATCAGCGCGTAGGCCAGCCAGGCGACGTTGGGCGTCGCGATGCGGCAGCGCAGCAGCGTCGAGGAACAGAAGTACAGGACCGCGATCTCGAAGAAGATGATCCAGAAGATCAGCATGTCGAGCCCGTGCGCGGTCAGCACCATGTAGAAGGTGTCGGCCGGCAGCCAGTGGATGGCCGGCCAGCGCGTCAGCACGACGCCGATCGCCAGGATGCCGCCGACCAGCAGCGCGACCACCGCGGTGACGGCGTTGGCGATGATCAGGCGCTCGGCTTGGGTGTTGAATTGCAGGCCCGAGCGCGGGCAGGTACGGTAGGTGGCGCCGTTGCCGAGGGCGGGCGGGGCGATATCCGTGCGTTGGTGCATGAGGGCCTCCCGCTTACTTGACGTACAGCCGGCCGACCATCGTGTGATGGTTGATGCCGCAGTATTCGTTGCAGACGATGGAGAAGGTGCCCGACTGGTTCGGCGTCACCTTGACCACGTGTTCGTAGCCGGGCACCACCTGGATGTTGATGTTGGTCGGCTGCAGCGAGAAGCCGTGGTTGTAGTCGAGCGAGGACAGGTGCAGCTTGTAGGTCTTGTCCTTCTCCAACTCGATGATCGGCCACCAGTTCCACAGCCGCGCCACGAGGTACACGTCGCCGCCCTCGGGCGGGTGCACGACCGGGATCTGCTGGTCGGTCTCCTTGCGCACCGTGTACTTGTCGACCACCGCCTGTGCCTTGGCGATGTAGGCGTCGGCCGTCGTGCGGTAGGTCTCGGTGGACAGGTTCTGCCGGCCGTAGGCGTGCCAGAAGACCATCATGAAGAACATCACCATGCACCACACGAAGGCGATGGCGATCCAGGTGCCTTCGACGCGGTCGAGCGGGTGCTTCCACCAAAGGCGTTCGGCGGGCGGGAGGATGGCGCTCATGTCGGGTTCCTCACTTGCCGGCCGGGATGGTCAGGATGTCGATCACGCCCCACAGCGTGTAGACGATCATCGGGATCAGCACGCCCAGGAAGAGCAGCAGGAAGGGGTTGTCGAGCAGTTGCTGCACCAGCGGCACGGGGCCGCCGTCGTCGTGGTCGCTCATGGGGTCTCTCCTCGTTGGCAGTCG
Source organism: Betaproteobacteria bacterium (assembly GCA_050256835.1). Lineage (GTDB taxonomy): Bacteria > Pseudomonadota > Gammaproteobacteria > Burkholderiales > Burkholderiaceae_C > JAMHWF01. The sequence goes on from JBLMVT010000057.1 coordinate 9,408, forward strand.
CGGTCGGCCCCGATTCTTCGGCAACGGCCCCACGCAGGAAATTGACCTGGCACAAGAAACGGATAGATCGTTGGCAAATGCAACTTTCTCGTGCCCCTCTACCATCGCCCGATGGACGATTCCGAACGGCGCGCCGCGCTGCTGCGCCGCATGGGCTGGGGCGTGCTGGCCCTGGTGCTGGCCATCGCCGCGCTGTCCGCCTTCATCCGGCTCGACCGCGCCGGCCTGGGCTGTGCCGACTGGCCGGCGTGCTACGGCCGCGCCCTGTCGCTCACGCCGGCGCGGCCGTCGGGCGAGGGCGCGGGCGTGGCGGCGGCGCGGCTGGTCCATCGCGTCGTCGCCAGCGCGGCGCTGGTCGTCGTGCTGCTCATCGCCATGACGAGCCTAGCTGCCCGCCCGCGGCGCTGGCAGGAGGTGCGCTGGGCGCTGGGCCTGCTGGCGCTCGTGCTCGGCCTCGCCGCGCTCGGCCGCTACAGCGCCCACGCGCGACTGCCGGCGGTGGCGCTCGGCAACCTGCTCGGCGGCTTCCTGATGGCGGTGCTCGCCTGGCGGCTGGCGCGCGAGGCGGGCCGGCCTTCGTCGCCGGCGACGCCGCTGGCGCGGGCGTCCCGACTCGCGTTCTTCGTGCTGCTGGCGCAGGCCGCGCTCGGCGGGCTGGTCAGCGCGGGCTACGCCGGACTCGCCTGCCCCGGATGGGCCTGCCAGACCGCCGACCTTCCGTGGCACGCGTTCGACCCCTGGCGCGAACCGGTGCTCGGCGTCGCGGGCAACATCGCCGGCGCGCGCCTGCAGCTGGCGCACCGCACCGGCGCAGCGATCGTCGGCGTGGTGCTGGTCGTGCTGGCCATCGCTGCCTGGCGCGGCGGGCGCCGCGCGGCCGCCGTCGCGTTGCTCGGCCTCCTCGCGGTGCAGTTCGCGCTCGGTGTGGCGTTGGTCGTCGGCCGGCTGCCGCTGCCCGCCGCGCTGGCGCACAACGCGGTCGCCCTGCTCCTGCTGCTGGCTGTGACGGAACTGGCGTCACCCCCGGCTGCGCGTTTGCGCTGAGTCAAGCGTTCGCGTCGGCGCGCGAGCCCACAATCGCGGCACCCCGAAAGCGTGGAGCCCGCATGGAGGTCCGACCGTTCGACGTGCCCCGATACCTGTCGGTGCTGCCGCTGTTCAACGACCTCAGTCCACCCGAACTGACCCGCCTGGCTGAAGGCTGCACGCTGCGCCGCCTGACGCGCGGCGAGATGGTTTTTCGCACCGGCGAGCGCTGCGAGGAATTCCACGTCGTCGTCACCGGCCAGGTCAAGCTGTTCGTGCTCTCGCCCAGCGGCCATGAGAAGGTGGTCGAGCTGATCAGCCCCGGGCAGACGTTCGGCGAGGCGATCATGTTCACCGACCGGCCCTACATCCTG
>JBLMVT010000058.1:0-6161 GCA_050256835.1 Betaproteobacteria bacterium
GGCGGCAGCCCGACGCGCAGCACGCGCTGCGGAGCGCCGGCGCCGTGCACCAGGTCGAGCAGCGCGGCGCCGGGGGTGAGGCCGCGCCGCGCATCGAGCGCCAGCACGACAGGCGCGCCGAGGAAGGGAATGTGCGCGCCCTCGCGCCAGTCGACGCGTGCGGCCTGCAGCCGCGCGGCCAGCGCCTGCTGCTCGGCGAACTTCTGCAGGATCCAGCGCGCCTTCTCGCGCAGCGCGGCGTCGATGTCGGCCAGCGCGACCCAGCGCGGCGCCGCGACCGACAGCCCTTCGGCGCCGACGACGAAGCCGATGCTGCGGCGCCGGCTGCGGCGCAGCTCGAAGGCGACGACGTGGCCGTCCAGCCGCAGCTCTCGCTGCGCGCGCGGGTGGCGGAAGATCGACGGCGCGGGTTCCGGCCGCGGCGGCGCCGCCGCGGCCTCGAAGAGCGTGAACTGCTGCGGCGGCGCCTCGAAGGCGCGCGAGCGGCGCGACCTCATTGCGCTGGCGCCTGTTCGCCGTGGCGCGCAGCCCGTGGCGCGTCGCCTGCGTAGGCCTGCGGATCCAGGCGGCGCATCTCGGCCTCGATCCAGCTCTCGACCTCGCGCATCAGCTCGTCGGCTTGGCGGCCTTCGGTCGGGATCGGCCGGCCGATCGAGATGTCGATCGTGCCGGGCGTGAGCAGCAGGCTCCTGCGCGGCCAGCACTTCGCCGACGTGACGGCGATCGGCACCACCGGCACGCCGCAGGTTACCGCCAGCCGCGTCGCGCCGCTCTTGTAGGTGCCCTGGCGGCCGCGCGGCGTGCGCGTGCCCTCGGGGAACATGATCACCCAGTGGCCCAGCCCCATGATGCGGCGGCCCTGCTCGGCGACCCGGTTCCACGCTTCGGTGCGCCGGCTGCGGTCGATGTGGATCATGTCGAGCCGGCCGATCGCCCAGCCGAAGAACGGGATGTACAGCAGCTCGCGCTTGAACACGTAGCACAGCGGGCGCGGCATCAGCATCGGGAAGGCGAAGGTCTCCCAGGTCGACTGGTGCTTGGGACACAGCACGACGGCGCTGCTCGCGTCGTCGGCCGGCAGGTGCTCCATGCCGTGCACGCGCCAGCGCACCCCGCAGATCCAGCGCGCGCCGTGGATCACCAGCGCGACCCAGGTGATGCACACGCGGTACACCGGGTTGCCGCGCACGAACGCCGACAGCCCGACGGCGCCGATCGCGAACGGCACCACCGTGACGACCATCCAGGCCACGAACAGCGCCGACCGGAGCCTGGCCAGGGCGCGCATCGCCTTCGCCTTCAGCCGGTCATCCGGCCGAGGCCGGAGTCGCCGAACGAGCCGTCGCGGCGCGCGTCCTCGCGCTGCGCGAGGTGCTCGACGAAGGCGGCGAGGTCGGCGTGCACCTCGGTGCCCGGCAGCTGGCGCAGCAGGTCGGCCAGCGCGTCGGCGTCGAGCCGGCCGGCCTTGCCGGTGCGCACCAGGTGCGGCGGGCAGCCGACCGCCGCGCCGGCCTGCAGGTCGCGCAGCGAGTCGCCGACGATCGGCACCTCGTCCAGGCGCACGCCGTAGCGCTGGCCGATCTGCTCGACCAGCCCGGGCAGCGGCTTGCGGCAGTCGCAGCCCTCGTCGCGCGTGTGCGGGCAGAAGAACACCGCGTCGATGCGCCCGCCGACGCGCGCCAGCAGCGTGTTCATCTTCAGGTGCATGGCGTTGAGCGCGGCCATGTCGAACAGGCCGCGGCCGAGGCCCGACTGGTTGGTCGCCACCACCACGTGCCAGCCGCCGTGGTTGAGCCGGGCGATCGCCTCCAGCGCGCCGGGCAGCGGCACCCATTCGTCGGCGCTCTTGACGTAGTCGTCACGATCCTCGTTGATCGTGCCGTCGCGGTCGAGGATGACGAGCTTCATGCGGGGGGCCGGGGACTGCTGCCGGCGATTATGGTCGCGCGCAAGGCCCTACGCGGCGGCCAGCTTCGAAAGGTCGGCGACGCGGTTCATCGCCGCGTGCAGCGTCGCCAGCAGGCCCAGGCGGTTGGCACGCAGCCGCTCGTCCTCGGCATTGACCATGACGCCGTCGAAGAACGCGTCGACCGGCTGCTTGAGCACCGCCAGCGCGCGCAGCGAGGCGGTGTAGTCGCCGCGCGCGAAGGCCGCGTCGGCGTCGGGTGCGACCCGTTGCAGCGCCGCATGCAAGGCCCCTTCGGCCGGCTCGACGAAGCGCCCGGCATCGACCTCGGGCGCCACCGCCCCGGCCTTCTTCAGGATGTTGGCAACACGCTTGTTGGCCGCCGCCAGCGAGGCCGACTCGGGCAGCGCGGCGAAGGCGCGCACCGCGTCGAGCCGGCGCGGAAACTCGCCCCAGCGCCCGGGTCGCGCCTCGACCACTGCCTCGACCTCCTGCGCACCGTAGCCGCGCTCGCGCAGGTAGCCGACGAGGCGCTCGCGCACGAAGTACGCCACCTCGGCCTGCGCCTGGCCGTGCGTCTTCGGGAAGGCGTGAAACGCGGCCGACAGCAGCGCGGGGAAGTCGAGCGCGAGGTCGCGCTCGACCAGCAGCCGGATCGCGCCGAGCGCGTGGCGGCGCAGCGCGTACGGATCGCGGTCGCCGGTCGGCCTCTCGCCGATGCCGAACAACCCGGCCAGGGTCTCGAGCTTGTCGGCCAGCGCGAGCACCGTGCCGACCTCGCCGCGCGGCAGCTCGTCGCCGGCGAAGCGCGGCCGGTAGTGGTCCTCGATCGCCTGCGCGACCGCCTCGGTCTCGCCGTCGTGGCGCGCGTAGTAGCCGCCCATCACGCCCTGCAGCTCGGGGAACTCGCCGACCATGTCGGTCAGCAGGTCGGCCTTGGCGAGCAGGGCGGCGCGGTCGACTTGCGCGGCCGCTTCGGCCGGCGCGCCGAGCAGCCCGGCGATCGAGCGCGCGATGCCGCGCACGCGCTCGACGCGCTCGCGCTGCGTGCCCAGCCGGCCGTGGTAGACGACCTTCGCCAGACCGTCGACGCGCGCGGCCAGCGGCTTCCTGCGGTCCTGGTCGTAGAAGAACTTCGCGTCGGCCAGCCTCGGCCGCACGACGCGCTCGTTGCCGCCGACGATGGCCGACGGATCTTCGGGACGGACGTTGGCGACGATCAGGAAGCGGTCGGTCAGCCGGCCGGCGGCGTCGAGCAGCGGGAAGTACTTCTGGTTGGCCTTCATCGTCAGGATCAGGCACTCCTGCGGCACCTCGAGGAAGGCGGCGTCGAAGCGGCCGACCAGCACGTTCGGCCGTTCGACCAGCGCGGTCACCTCGTCGAGCAGCGCCGGGTCGTCGACCGGCGTGCCGCCGGCGCGCGTCGCCGCGGCGGCGAGCTGGCGCGCGATCTCCGCGCGACGCTCGTCGAAGGCCGCGAGCACCGCGCCTTCGTCACGCAGCCGCCCGGCGTAGTCGTCGGCGTCGGCCAGTTCGATCGGGTCGGTCTTCGCCTCGAAGCGATGGCCGTGCGTGTGCCGGCCCGCCGCCAGCCCGAGCGCGTAGCAGCGCACCACCGCGTCGCCATGCAGCGCGACCAGGCCGTGTGCCGGGCGCACGAAGTGCACGCTGGTCCAGCCGTCGTCGAGCTGGTAGCTCATCAGCTTGGGGATCGGCAGCGCGGCTAGCGCCTCGTCGAGCGCCTTCTGCAGCCCCTCGTCGAGCGTCGCGCCGGCGACCGTGGCCTCGAGGAAGAGCGTCTCGGCCTTGCCGGTGCCCTGGCGCTGCAGGGTCGGCACCACCTCGACGCCGACACCGAGCCCGAGCAGCTTCTTGGCCAGCGCCGGCGTCGCCCGGCCGGCGGCGTCGAGGCCGACGGCGACCGGCATCAGCTTGTGCAGCACGCTGCGGTCGGCGGCGCGCGCGTGCACGCGCGTGAGGTGCAGCGCCAGCCGGCGCGGCGAGGCAAACGGCGTGGCGACCGATGCGGCATCGGCCAGCCCCTGCGAGCGCAGCGAATCCGCGATGCCCTGCGCGAAGGCCTCGCCGAGCGCGCGCAACGCCTTCGGCGGCAGTTCCTCGACGAACAGCTCGACCAGCAGGCTGGTATGAGAGGCGCCGTCACGTGCCGCGGGCCGAGCGCCGGGCCGCTCCCAAGCCGGCCCGCTTCCCCCCGGGGGATCGGCCGGCGTACCCGTCGGACGAGGGGCCGTCATGTCACGCCGCCTTGCGCGCCAGCCGCTCGCTCGCCTCGTCGGCCCACTCGCGCGGCGCCAGCGGGAAGCCGAGCCGCGCGCGGCTGTCGAGGTAGCTCTGCGCGACGGCGCGCGCCAGGTTGCGGATGCGGCCGATGTAGGCGGCGCGTTCGGTGACGCTGATCGCGCCGCGCGCGTCGAGCAGATTGAAGGTGTGCGCGGCCTTCAGCACCTGCTCGTAGGCCGGCAGCGCCAGCCGCTCGGCCATCAGGCGCTGGGCGCCGCGCTCGTGCGCGTCGAAGGCGGCGAGCAGGAAGTCGACGTCGCTCAGCTCGAAGTTGTACGCGCTCTGCTCCTGCTCGTTCTGCAGGTAGACGTCGCCGTAGCTGAGGCCCTCGGTCCACTCGAGCTTGTAGACGCTGTCGACGCCCTGCAGGTACATCGCCAGGCGCTCCAGGCCGTAGGTGATCTCGCCGGTGATCGGCCGGCACTCCTGGCCGCCCACCTGCTGGAAGTAGGTGAACTGCGTCACCTCCATGCCGTTGAGCCAGACCTCCCAGCCCAGGCCCCAGCAGCCGAGCGTCGGGTTCTCCCAGTCGTCCTCGACGAAGCGCACGTCGTTGGCCTTCAGGTCGAAGCCGAGCGCCTCCAGCGAGCCGAGGTACAGCCCGAGGATGTCGGCCGGCGCCGGCTTGAGCACGACCTGGTACTGGTAATAGTGCTGCAGCCGGTTCGGGTTCTCGCCGTAGCGGCCGTCCTTCGGCCGGCGGCTCGGCTGCACGTAGGCCGCCTTCCACGGCTCGGGGCCGAGCGAGCGCAGGAAGGTGGCGGTGTGGCTGGTGCCGGCGCCGACCTCCATGTCGTAGGGCTGCAGCAGCGCGCAGCCCTGCTCGGCCCAGTAGGACGAGAGGCGCAGGATCAATTGCTGGAAGTTCAGCATCGGTGTGGTGGGGCCGGCGCGATCGGCGCGGCGCGGGGATTCTAAGTGGCGGGCCGCGTCACCCTCGATGCCCGCTGCGTGAGCACGATGCCCAGCAGCGCCAGCAGCGCCAGCGGCGCCAGCCCGAACGCCGCGCACCAGCGCGCGTACGGCGTCAGGCCGTCGCGGCCCTGCACGGTCGCCTCGAGCGTGCCCTGGGTGAACGGCGCGAGCGCGGCGGTGACCCGGCCCGCGTGGTCGATGACGGCGGTCGCGCCGGTGTTGGTGGCGCGCAGCATCGGCCGCTGGAACTCGAGCGCGCGCAGGCGCGAGATCGCCAGGTGCTGCGGGATGGCGACGGTGTCGCCGAACCAGCCGATGTTGCTCAGGTTGGCGAACATCGTGGGAGCGCTCGTCGGGTCCGTGAAGCGCGCGGCGAGTTCCTCGCCGAACAGGTCCTCGTAGCAGATGTTGGGGGCGATGCGTTCGCCGAAGGCGGCGAACGACGGCGCGGCCAGCGGTCCGCGGTCGAAGTCGCCGAGCGGGATGTTCATCAGGTCGGTGAACCAGCGAAAGCCTCGCGGGATGAACTCGCCGAACGGCACCAGGTGGTGCTTGTCGTAGCGGTATGCGCCGGCCGGCACGCCGGGCTCGGGTGCGCCGCGCGCGCGCGCCGCCGCCTCGCGCGACAGGCCGACCGCCGAATTGGTGTAGCCGCGCTCGTAGCTGCCCAGCGGCAGGCCGATCAGCGCGGCGTGCTCGCCGGCGCCGTCGAAATGTGCGACCAGCGGCGCCCAGTACGCCGGGTCGAGCTGCTCGGGCAGCAGCGGGATCGCCGTCTCGGGCGCGACGACGAGCCGGCCTGGCGCGGCGAGCAGGTGCTCGGACAGCCAGGCCAGCGTCGCCGGCACGCGCTCGGCGGAGAACTTCTCGTCCTGCGGCACGTCGGTCTGCAGCAAGGTCAGCGTGAGCGTCGACGTCGGCCGGGTGAAGCGCGCGGCCGGCGCGAGCGCCAGCCCCGCCAGCAGAGCGAGGGCGACCAGCGGCGGCACGGCCGCGCGCACGCCGCGCCCGCGCGGCACCAGCAGCACAGCCAGCGCGG
>JBLMVT010000059.1:0-3330 GCA_050256835.1 Betaproteobacteria bacterium
CACGGCCCGGGCGGGCGCTCGGGCGAGGGCGCGAGCCGCTCGAGCGGGGCGAACGAAGGCTCCAGCGACTGCATCAGCCCCTGCCCGCGCTCGCCGACCAGCGCGCGCTCGACGGCGCGGAAGTCGAGCAGCACCGGCCGGTCGTCGGGCAGCAGCATGATGTGCTCCGGCGCCACGGCACCGTGCAGCAGGCCTTCGCGGTGCAGGGCGTCGAGCGCGCCGAGCAGGCCGTCGGCGAGTGCGCGCAGCGATGCCTCGTCGGGCGGCCCGGCCATCGCCTCGCGCACGGCTCGCAGGCTGCGGCCCGGGTAGCAGGGCATCATGCGCCAGGCGGTGCCGCGGTCCTCGCCCGCGCGCAGCACGCGCACCAGCGACGGATGGTCGATGCGCGCGAGCTGGCGCGATTCCTCGACGAAGGCCGCGCGCCCGCGCGCGAAAGCCTCGGCATGCGCGGGGGCTTGCGGCGCCACCGCGCCGGCAGCATCGCGCAACGCCAGCGAGCGCGGGAAGTATTCCTTGACGGCGACCACCCGGTCGAGCGCGCGGTCGGTGGCCAGGTAGACGACGGCGAAGCCGCTCTCGGCCAGCACGCGCTCGATCTCGAGCCCGTCGTCCAGCCGCGTGCCGCGCGCCAGGGCGGGCGCACGCGCCGCGCCGTCGTCGGCCGCGTGGCCGTCAGGGGAAATGGAATCGGTCATGCCTTGCGAACGCCTGGGCGCGAGCCGGCGGCCCAGCGTAGCCGAGGGACGACCCAGGAGTTGTTCGGTTTTGTGTGAGCTGACCGAGCAAGCGGCGCGCCCGCCGAAAACCCTGCCGGGCAGTCGAGTTCAGTCGTACTTGACGTACTTGAAGCGCGGATCGTCGGGCGTGCCTTCGAGCGCCGAGCCCTCCTCGCGCCCGGGCTGCCAGAGCACGACCTCCTCGATCTTCTTCGCCAACTCGAAGTCCTTGTCGGTCACGCCCTTGGCGGCGTGGTTGACGAGCTTGACGATGACGAAGGCGTACGACACGGTGAGGTCGGGGTGGTGCCAGGCCGCCTCGGCGAGGTGGCCGACCGCGTTGACGACCATCAGCGTGCCCTTCCAGCCCGCGGTCTTGTACTTGCGACGGATCCAGCCGTCCTCGTAGGTCCACTTCGGCAGTTCGTCGGCCAGCCGAGCATGGATCTCGTCCTCGGCATAGACCGCGTCGCGGGTCGGTTTGCGCCACTGGACCATCGCGTTGCTCCTTTCGCTCAACCGAGGCGACGGTGCGCCAGCGCCGGGAGCTGCGAGCGCACGGCGTCCAGCCGCGAGCGCTCGAGCGTCGCCAGCACGATCCCCTCGCCTTCCTCGCGCAGCGCGATCAGCTCGCCCCAGGGGTCGACCACCACGCTGTGCCCCCAGGTCCGGCGCCCGCTCTCGTGCGTGCCGCCCTGCGCCGGCGCAATCACGTAGGCCTGGTTCTCGATCGCCCGCGCGCGCAGCAGCACCTCCCAGTGTGCGCGCCCGGTGGTGACCGTGAAGGCCGAGGGGACGGCGAGCAGGTCGCACGGCCGCTCGCGCGTCAGCGCCCGGTACAGCTCGGGAAAGCGCAGGTCGTAGCAGACGCTCAGGCCGACGCGCCAGTCGCCCGCGTCGAACGCCGCCGTCGACTCGCCTTCGTGCAGCACGCGCCGCTCGTCGAAGTCGTCGCGGCCGTCGACGAAGCGGAACAGGTGCAGCTTGTCGTAGCGCGCCACGCAGCGGCCGTCGGGCGCGAAGGCGAGGCAGGCGTTGTAGACGTGGCCGGGGTCGGCGCTGCTGATCGGCAGCGTGCCGCCGACGATCCACACGCCGTGCGCGTGCGCGGCGCCGGCGAGCATGGCCTGGATCCGCCCACCGCCGAACGGTTCGGCGACGCCGAGCTTGTCGCGCTCGCCGAGCCCCATCAGGCAGAAATATTCGGGCAGCGCGACCAGAGCGGCGCCCTCGCGTGCCGCCGCGCCGATCAGCCGCTCCGCGGCGGCGAGGTTGTCGTCGACGCGTGGCGTCGAGACCATCTGCAGCGCGGCGACGCGCAGGCTGTCCATCCTCACTCCTTGGCGGGGGCGCTGGCCGCCGCGGCAGGCGGCGCCGGCTCGGTCGACGGCGCTGGCTCGCCGGGCTTGCGCTCGACCCGCTCGACCTTCGGATCGTCCCACGAACCGCTGACGCGGAACTCGCGCGTTCCCGCGGCGATCAGGGGCTTGCGCAGGAACAGCTGGGCCAGGAAGGTGCCCAGCCCGACCGCGGGGTTGATCGCCGCGTACGCCAGCGAGGCGGTGCCGGCGTTGATCTCGGGCACGACGATGACGCGCAGGTCCTGCGTCTCGCGCGCCAGATCGGCCTCGCCTTCCATCAGCACCACCGCCTGCACGCCGCGCATGCGCAGGTTGTTGGTGCGCGCGACGCCTTGCCCGATGCTCACGTCGCCGGTCACGTTGTCGAACGCGAAGCCCTGCTGGAACACGTCGCGGAAGTCGAGCAGCAGCCGCCGCGGCAGCGCTTGCAGCGACAGCACACCGAGCAGGCGCGCCGCGCCGGGTTCGGCCTTGAGGAACTGCCCGGCGGCCAGCGCGATGTCGATCTGACCGCTCATGCTGGCGAAGTCGGGCGTCAGCGGCGAGCCGACCCAGCTCACCTGGCCCGCCATCTTGCCCTTGCCGCCGCGCAGCGCCTTGGGCGTGCCCAGCCGCTCGAGCAGCGCGCCGCTGTCGGCGATGTCGAGGGTGAAATTGAGCGTCGCGCGGCGCCGGCCGCCCGGCCCCGGCGCCCAGTTGCCGCTGCCGGTGAGCTGCGCGTCGGCGTTGGCGATGGCCAGCCGCGTCAGCCGCCATTCGCGCGACTCGCGCGGCACCGGACCGGTGCCCGGCGCGAGGCGATTGGTCGCCTCGACCTCGACGCGGCCGAGCTTCTTGTCGCGCAGCGTGAAGTCGCCGACGACGATGTCGAGCGCGGGCACGCTCGACGCCGTCGACGATTCGGCCGGACGCTCGAGCAGTGTCTCAACGCTGTCGGCCTCGCTCTTGGGCAGCGCCAGCCGCGACAGCCGTGCATAGACGAGGCCCGCGCCGGCGCGCCGCGGCGGCCGGTACTCGACGTAGCCGTCGAGCTGGTCGGCGTCGAGATTGACCCGCCACACGCCGTCGGCCTGCGACACGCCGGCGACGACGTGCGTCAAGGTGCGCGACAGGAAGGTCAGCTGCTGGGCGTGCAGCGCGATCGTTGCCGGCAGGTAGCCGCCGCCCTCGGCCTCCGCGCCTTCGGCGCTGCTGCGCGGCGCGCTCGCCGGAGTCGCCGCCTGCCACCGTTTGGCGACGGCCTGCCAGGC
>JBLMVT010000060.1:0-3531 GCA_050256835.1 Betaproteobacteria bacterium
GATCGTGCTGCCGCGCGCGAACCCCGACGGCGCGGCGGCGGGCCGGCGCGACAACGCCGCCGGCGTCGACGTCGACCGCGACCAGCTCGCGCTGGCCACGCCCGAGGCGCAGGCGCTGGCCGCGCTGCTGCGCGAGTACCAGCCGGCGGTCGTCGTCGATCTGCACGAGTACGACCCGCTGGTGCCGTGGGCGGCCAAGTTCGGCGCCGTGCCGGGCGCGGACGTGCTGCTGCAGTACGCGTCGACGCCCAACCTGGCGCCGTTCGTCACGCGAGCCGCCGAGGAATGGTTCCGCGCGCCGCTGATCGACGCGCTGGCGCGCGAGCAGCTGCGCAGCGACTGGTACGCCACGACGCCCGACGATCCGGCCGACCGCAGCGTGTCGATGGGCAGCATCGTCGCCGACACGCTGCGCAACGTCGCCGGGCTGCGCCACGCGGTCGGCATGCTGGTCGAGTCGCGCGGCGTCGGGCTCGGCCGCCACGAGCTGCAGCGGCGCGTGCACGCCCAGGTGACGGCGGCGTCGAGCCTGCTGGCGAGCACCGCGGCGCGCGCGGCCGACCTCGCCAAGCTGCGCGCCTACGTCGAGGCCGAGGTGTCGGCGCAGGCCTGTCAGGGCGAGGCGGTGGTCACCGCGGCGCGCACGCACAGCGAGCACAGCCTGCTGCTGCTCGACCCGGCGAGCGGCGCCGACAAGTGGCGCACCGTCGACTGGGAGTCGGCGCTCGACCTGCAGCCGAGGATCACGCGTCCGCGGCCGTGCGGCTACTGGCTGGCCGCCGACGCCGCGCCGGCGGTGCGCCGCCTGCGCGAGCAGGGCGTGCAGGTGCGCCAGCTGGCCGAGAACGCGAGCGCAAAGGGCGACGAATACGGCATCGCGACGCCGGGATCCGCGGTGACGGCGCTGAAGGCCGCCGCCGGACCGCTGCGCCACGGCGGCACGCCGCTGGTGACGATCGACGCGCTGATCGACATGCCTGCCGGCAGCTACTACGTGCCGCTGACGCAGCCGCTGGCGAACCTGGCGATCGCGGCGCTCGAACCCGACGCGCCGGCCAGCTACGTCGCCGCCGGCGTGATCGCCGACGCCGCGCAGGTCGCGCGCGTGCGCGTGCCGCCGGCCGGGAGCTTCAACGACGTGCCGTGAGGCCGGCCGAGGGGCATCGGCCCTGGCGGCCCGATCACGCGCCGAGGATGGTATGTCAAGACCCGGCCGCGAGCGTTCCGCGTTGCCGGGCGTTCACGAGGGCACTGCGATCGATAGGTGGTCGCGTGCGCAATGCCTCGCGACGGCGCCGGCACAATCCCGGCGACCACCTCGCCCGCCATGAACACCCCCCGACCGCCGGACCGACACGACAGCGTCGTCGTCGGCGCCGGGCTGGCCGGGCTGGTCACCGCGCTGCGCCTGCTCGATGCGAGCCAGCGGGTGCTGCTGCTCGACCGCGGTGGCGAGGAGCGCGTCGGCGGGCTGGCGCTGCAGGCCTTCGGCGGCATGTGCCTGGTCGACACGCCGCTGCAGCGCCGTGCCGGGATCCGCGACAGCGCCGCGCTGGCGCTGGCCGACTGGCTGAGCCTGGCCGAGTTCGAGGCCGGCGACGCCTGGCCGCGCGCCTGGGCCGAGCGCTACGTCGAGCGCTCGGTGCCCGACGTCTACGAATGGCTGCGCGGCTTCGGGCTGCGCTTCGTGCCGGCCGTGCAATGGGTCGAGCGCGGGCTCTACCGGCCGGGCAATTCGGTGCCGCGCTACCACGTGCTGTGGGGCACGTCGCGCCACATGACGCTGACGCTGCTCGAGGCGCTGCGCCGCCACCCGCGGCGCGCCGCGCTCACGCTCGCCACCGGGCATCGGGTCGACGCGCTGGCGCCGCTCGCGGGCGGCGGCTGGCGCTGCACGGCGCTGCGCGAAGCCGACGGCGAGCGCGTCGGCTTCGAGGCCGCCAACCTCGTCGTCGCGACCGGCGGCATCGGCGGCGACCTGCGCCGGGTGCGCGCGCACTGGCCGGCCGACCTCGGCGCCGCCCCGGCCGAGCTGCTCAACGGCTCGCACCCGAACGCCGAGGGCGCCGTGCACGACCTCGTGCGCGGCTGCGGCGGGCAGCTGACGCACCTGGGCGCGATGTGGAACTACGCGGCCGGCGTGGCGCATCCCGACCCGCATTTCGACGGCCACGGGCTCAGCCTGATCCCGCCGCGCTCGGCGCTGTGGGCCGACCCGCTCGGGCGGCGCATCGGCCCGCTGCCGCTGGTCAGCGGCTTCGACACGCGCGCCATGGTGGCGCAGATCGCGCGCGCTGGTTGGAGCCACACCTGGCAGGTGCTGAACCGGCGCATCGCGGTGCGCGAGCTGGCCGCGTCCGGCGCCGACCACAACCCGCTGCTGCGCGACCGGCGCGCGCTGGCCTTCGCGCGCCAGATGCTGCTCGGCAACCGCGCGCTGACCGACGAGCTGCTGGCGCGCTGCCCGGACTTCGTGCAGGCGCCGACGCTGCCGGCGCTGGTGGAGCGCATGAACGCGCTCTGCCCGGCCGCGACGGTCGACGGCGCCGCGCTGGAGCGCGACATCGACGCCTACGACGCACAGATCGCGCGCGGACCGCGGCTGCACGACGACGACCAGCTGCGGCGCCTCGCGCAGCTGCGCCGCTGGCCCGGCGACCGCCTGCGCACGTGCAAGTTCCAGCGCATCCTCGACCCGGCGGCCGGGCCGCTGATCGCGATCCGGTGCCGGCTGCTGGTGCGCAAGTCGATGGGCGGCATCCGCACCGACCTCGCCAGCCGCGTGCTCGACGCCGGCGACCGGCCGCTCGCCGGGCTGTACGCCGTCGGCGAGGCGGCCGGGTTCGGCGGCGGCGGCTGCAACGGCAAGGGGTCGCTGGAAGGCACCTTCCTGTCGGGCTGCATCCTCACCGCGCAGGCCGCCGCGCGCCACATCCTCGAAAGGTCCCCATGAAGCTCACCGGCGCCCAGCTCGTCCGGCACGCGCTCGAACAACTCGACGTGCGCCACACCTTCGTCTTCTAAGGATACGACGACCACCGAAACTAACACCAGCTCGCTTCCTCGGAGCAGGTCACGCCGATCCGCGTCACGCACGAGGGCGGCGCGGCCTTCATGGCCGACGCCGTCAGCCGCACCAGCGACCACCTCGGCACGCTGCTGATCGTGCCGGCGGCGGGCGCCGCGCTGGCCTACGCGGGGCTCGGCGAGGCCTTCCTCGACGGCATCCCGATGCTGGTGATCTCCGGCGGCATCCGCACCGACCACGGCTTCGGCTACCAGCTGCACGAGATCGACCAGCTCGAGATGGTGCGCCCCGTCACCAAGGGCCGCTGGCGCGTGCAGCGCCACGACGAGATCGTGCCGACGATCTACGCCGCCTGGACGCTGGCGTTGAGCGGCGAGCCCGGCCCGGTGTTCGTCGAGGTGCCGGTCAACCTGCAGCTCTTTCCCGGCGAGGTGGCGGCGCTGCCGCCGCGGCCGGCGCGGCCCGTGCCCACAGCGCCCGACGCCGCGGCGGTCGAGCGCGCG
>JBLMVT010000061.1:0-3358 GCA_050256835.1 Betaproteobacteria bacterium
CTCGGCGATGTCGAGCCGCCGGGTGAGGAAGCGGATGCGGCGGTCGATCTCGCGCAGCCGCTTCTTGCCGTAGATGTAGTCGCCGTTCTCGGAGCGGTCGCCGTTCTTGGCGGCCCACGACACGGTCTCGACCACCTGCGGCCGCTCGACGTCGAGCAGGCGCGTCAGTTCGTCGCGCAGCCGGCGGTAGCCCGCCGGGGTGATGTAGTTCTTCGCCCCGGCCGGCAGGGCGGGCGCGGCGACGTCCGCGTCGTCGTCGGCGGGGTCGGCATCGCTCTCGCGGGTGAAGGCCTTGTTCATGGTCGATGCGTGCATTGCGCTGGCTCAATGGGGCAATGATGCATGCCGGCCTCGCTGGCGCACAATGCATTTCCACTGTGACGGAGGACCGATGGTGAACACGACCGCAAGCGACCCCGGCGCCATGGAGGGTGACCTCCGCAAGGTGCTGAACGATGCCGAAGGGCTGCTGCAGCAGGCGGCGGCCAGTGGCGGCGAGAAGGCGATCGAGCTGCGCGACCGCGCGATCGAACAGCTGAAGGCTGCGCGCGATCGGTTGCAGGACATCAACGAGGCGGCACTCGAGCGCGGCCGGCAGGCCGCGCGCGCCACCGACGACTACGTGCACGAGCATCCCTGGCGGGCCATCGCGACGGCGGCCGGCGTCGGCCTGCTGGTCGGCATGCTGATCGCGCGCCGCTGAGGTTCGATGGCGCCCCGCGACGGCGAGCCGCCCGGGCTGCTCTACGCGCTGCAGCGGCTGGCCGGCACCTCGGTCGCGCTGCTGCGCAGCCGGCTCGAACTGGCGAGCCTGGAGGTCGGCGAGGCGCAGGAGCGCTTCGTCCTGACGCTGGTCGCCGGCATCGCCGCGGGGCTGCTGTTCGTCGCTGCGCTGACCGCGCTGTCGGCCTGGGCCGCGCTCGCCGCCTGGGACCGGCTCGGGCCCTCGGTGCTGGGTCTGCTCGCACTGGTCTACGCCGTGCTCGGCATTGCCGTGCTCGTCTGGCTGCGCGCGCGGCTGCGTTCGGCTCCGCCGCTGCTGGCCGACACGCTGGACGAGCTTCGCCAGGACGCGCAGCGCCTGCGCGGCGGCGCGGACTGACGTGAGGCCGCCGCTGTCCGATCGCGCCGCGCGTCGCCAGCTGTTGCTGGCGCGCATTGCGCTCGAGCGCGCCGAACTGACGCGCGACCTGCTCGCGCTGCGCTATGCGGCGCGGCCGGCGTCGCTGTGGCGCGCGGCGCTCGGCGCCGCGCTCGGGCCGGCACCGGCGGGCGCAGGCACCGGCTGGCTCGGCGCCGCGCTCGGTCTGCTGCGCCGCTACCCGGTGTTCACGTCGGCGCTGCTCGCGCCGCTGCTGCGGCGGCGCCGCTGGCTGCAGCGCACCGCGATCGGGATCGCCTTCGCCGGCGGTGTGCTGGCGGCGCTGTGGCGCAGGCGGCAACCCCTCAAGCCGGCCGCTCCACCTTCGCCGCCGTCACCTTGAAGCCGGGGATCTTGGCGACGGCGTCGAGCGTGTCGCCGGTCAGCTTGTTGGCTGCCGCCTCCCAGAACGCGAACGCCATGAAGACCTGACCGCGCCGCACCTCGGGGCTGAGGTGGGCGCTGGCCCGCACGCTGCCGTGGCGCGTCGACAGCTCGATCGGCGCACCGTCGGCGATGCCCAGCCCCTGCGCATCCGCCGGGTGCAGCGTCGCCAGCGGCTCGGGCGCGAGCGCGTCGAGCGTGCTGGCGTGGCGCGTCATCGCGCCGGTGTGCCAGTGCTCGAGCAGGCGGCCGGTGGCCAGCACGAACGGGTACTCGGCATCGGGCACCTCGACGCCCGGCTGGAAGGTCGTCGGCACCAGCGTGGCGCGGCCATCGGCGGTCGGAAACCGGTCGACGAACACCACCGCCTCGCCGGGCGCGTCCTCGTGCAGCGCGGGCGTCACCACCGCCTCCTCGCGCGCCAGGCGCGACCACGGCACGCCGGCCAGCGGCTCCATCACCGAGCGCATCTCCTCGTACACGCGCGCCACCGGCGCCTCGGCCGCGGCCTGCCCGGCGCCGTCGTCGGCGTGCCAGTAGTGCCAGGGCGCGCCCATGCGCCGCGCGACCTGCTCGATGATCCACAGGTCCTGCATCGACTGCCCGGGCGGCTGCAGCGCCGGCCGGCCGAGCTGGATCAGCCGGTCGGTGTTGGTGTAGGTGCCCCACTTCTCGGGCTGCGCCGAGGCCGGCAGGATCACGTCGGCGAGCACCGCCGTTTCGGTGGCGAAGAGGTCCTGCACGACGAGGTGCTCGAGCCGCGCCAGCGCGGCGCGCGAGTGGCCCAGGTCGGGGTCGCTCATCGCCGGGTTCTCGCCCTCGACGTACAGGCCCCTGATGCGGCCCGCGGTGACGGCATGCATGATCTCGACCACCGTCAGCCCCGGCCGGGCGTCGAGCGGCGTGCCCCACAGCGCCTCGAACTGAGCGCGCACCGCGGCGTCGGAGACGCGGTGGTAGTTGGGGAACATCATCGGGATCAGTCCGGCGTCGCTGGCGCCCTGCACGTTGTTCTGGCCGCGCAGCGGATGCAGCCCGGTGCCTGGCCGGCCCACCTGGCCGGTGATCATGGCCAGCGCGATCAGCGCGCGCGCGTTGTCGGTGCCGTGCACGTGCTGGCTGATGCCCATGCCCCACAGCAGCATCGCGCTCTTCGCGCTCGCGTAGGCGCGCGCGACGGTGCGGATCGTGTCGGCGTCGATGCCGCAGATCTCGCTCATGCGCTCGGGCGTGGCCTCGGCGACGGCCGCCTTCAGCGCCTCGTAGCCGTTGACGCGCGCGGCGATGAACGCCTCGTCGACCAGGCCCTCGGCGATGATGGTGTGCAGCAGGCCGTTGAGCAGCGCGACGTCGGTGTCGGGGCGGAACTGCAGGTGCCAGGTGGCGCGCCGCGTGAGCTGGGTGGTGCGCGGGTCGCAGATGACGAGCCTGGCGCCGCGGTCGACCGCGTTCTTGATCCACGTCGCCGCCACCGGGTGGTTGACCGTCGGGTTGGCGCCGATGAGGAAGATCAGCTCGGCGTGCGCCACGTCCTCGACCGGATTGCTGACCGCACCCGAGCCGATGCCCTCGAGCAGCGCGGCGACCGAACTCGCATGGCACAGCCGCGTGCAGTGGTCGACATGGCTGCTCGCCATCACGCTGCGCACCAGCTTCTGGAACAGGTAGGCCTCCTCGTTGCTGCCCTTGGCCGAGCCGAAGCCAGCCAGCGCCGAGTCGAAGCCGCGCTCGCCGGCGTCGCGGATGCGCGCCAGGCCGCCGGCGGCGAGGTCGAGCGCCTCATCCCAGCTCGCCTCGCGGAACAGCGCGGCGAGCGGCTTCTCGCCGCGCTTG
>JBLMVT010000062.1:0-5301 GCA_050256835.1 Betaproteobacteria bacterium
GTGAGGACGAGGCCGGTCGTCGGCGTGCCGGGGCGCATGGGCGCCAGTGTCGTGCCGTGCCCGCGGCGGCGCGATCGGGGTCAGCCCCGAGCGTGTTCAGTCGCGGCCGTGACCATGCCCGCGGCCGCGGCCCCGCCCGGGATTGTCCTGCGGGACCGGCCGGCCGCCGCGGTCGTCGCGGTCGTAGCCGTCGCGCCGGTAGTGGTCGCGCACCCAGCTTTC
Organism: Betaproteobacteria bacterium; assembly: GCA_050256835.1. Classification (GTDB taxonomy): domain Bacteria; phylum Pseudomonadota; class Gammaproteobacteria; order Burkholderiales; family Burkholderiaceae_C; genus JAMHWF01. The sequence continues at coordinate 223 of JBLMVT010000062.1, forward strand.
CTGCACGAAGTAGACCGGTTGCCCGCAGGCGTTGTACTCGCCGCAGTGCTTGGCCCAGTGCTTCTGGTGGCCGGGCGGCACGTACAAGTAGATCGGCTGCTGGTACACCGCGACCGGCGTCGGCGCGATGACCACCGGCTGCGAATAGACGACCGCAGGCGGCGGGTAGTTGCCGATGTCGATGCGGCCGTAGACCCCGGGCTGGTTGATGCCGATCGACACGCCGACGTTGGTTTCGGCGAACGCCGGCGTGGCGATGGCGGCCCCGGCGGCAAGGGCCAGCGCAACAACTCGTTTCATCTGCTCTCCACGGAATGAACCTGCGAAATTAACGCACGCGCAGCGCGCCGCGGGGACGCCGCAGCGCTCGCGCTCCGGCACATTTACTCGACTTTACGTCCGTGCGGCAGGCTCAGTGGTCCGACGCATACACGATGCTCGCCTCGCCGTGCGCCGCGACGCGCCAGCGCTCGAGCGCGCGGTCGGTCGGGAAGAAGCGGCCCTCGTCGCCGAGGTCGACCTCGCCGGTCGCGTGCTCGCGTCGCAGCACCAGGCGCACCGGCAGGCCCTGCAGCAGTTCGCCGTGCTCGGTCGCGACGCGCCGCGGCGGGAAGTCGCGCAGCAGTTCGCCGACCGGTGGCACCTGGCCGTTGACCGCGACGCGCAGGTAGTGGCCGAAGCGGCAGCGCGCGGCGGCCAGGCTCCAGACCTGCTGCACGTTGAGCCGCAGGCCGCCGCCGAAGCGGTCGGGCTGCACCTTGCCCTGCAGGACGACCAGCTCGTCGTCCTTCAGCAGGTCGCGGTTGGCGTCGAGCAGGTCCTCGTTGGCCACGGCCTCGATGGTGTCGCTCTTGTCGTCTAGCCTGAAGATCGCCACGCGGCCGCGCTGGCCGTTGACCACGCGCAGCTCGCCGACGATGCCCGCCACGAGCTGCGGTTCGCGAGCGTCGATCAGGTCGGCGATGCGCCGCCGTGCGAACTGCCGCACCTCGGCCTCGACCTGGTCGAACAGATGGCCCGACAGGTAGAAGCCGAGCGCGACCTTCTCGTGCATCAGTCGCTCGCGCACCTCCCAGGGCGCGGCGTCGAGCAGCGCCGGCTCGTGCGTCGAGGCGGCGTGCGAGTCGGCGAAGTCGAACAGGCCGCCCTGGTCCGCGTGCGCGGCCTGCGAGTCGGCGTACTCGAACGCCAGGGCGATGCTGGCCGCCAGCTGCGCACGATCCGCACCGAGCGCGTCGAAGGCGCCGGCCCTGACCAGCGCCTCGACCGTGCGCTTGTTGATGCGCGTGCGGTCGACGCGGGCGCAGAAGTCGAACAGCGAGGCGAACGGCCCGCCGGCCTGGCGCGCCGCGACGATCGCCTCGATCGCGCTGGCGCCGGTGCCCTTGATGGCGCCCAGCCCGTAGCGCACCCGGTCGTCGGCGACCGGCTCGAACCGATAGCCGCCGGCGTTGACGTCGGGCAGATCGAAGGAGACGCCGAAACGCCTGGCGTCCTCGAGCAGCACGCGCAGCTTGTCGGTGTTGTCGAGTTCGATCGTCATGTTGGCCGCGTAGAACTCGGCCGGGTGGTGCACCTTGAGCCATGCCGTCTGGTAGGCAAGCAGCGAATACGCCGCGGCGTGGCTCTTGTTGAAGCCATAGCCGGCGAACTTCTCCATCAGGTCGAAGATCTCGTCGGCCTTGGCCTGGCCGATGCCCTGCCTGGCCGCGCCGTCGCGAAAGATGGCGCGGTGCTCGGCCATCTCCTCGGCCTTCTTCTTGCCCATCGCACGGCGCAGCAGGTCGGCGCCGCCAAGCGAGTAGCCGCCCAGCACCTGCGCGGCCTGCATCACCTGCTCCTGGTACACGAAGATGCCGTAGGTCTCGGCCAGCACCGGCTCGAGCAGCGGGTGCGGGAAGCTCACGGCCTCCCGGCCGTGCTTGCGCGCGCAGAAAGCGGGGATGTTCTCCATCGGGCCGGGGCGGAACATCGCGTTGAGTGCGATCAGGTCCTCCAGCCGCGTCGGCTTGGCGTCGCGCAGCATCGCCTGCATGCCGCGCGATTCGAACTGGAACACCGCCTCGGTCAGGCCGTCGGAGAAGAGCTTGTAGACCGCCGCGTCGTCGAGCGGCAGGTCTTCGTAGGCGAAGCCGCGCTGCCCGGGGTGGCGTGCGACGATGAATTCGCGGGCCAGCTCGAGGATGGTCAGCGTGGCCAGCCCGAGGAAGTCGAACTTGACCAGCCCGATCGCCTCGACGTCGTCCTTGTCGAACTGGCTCACCGCGGCGTCGCTGCCCGGCTGCTGGTACAGCGGGCAGAAGTCGGTGATCTTGCCCGGCGCGATCAGCACGCCGCCCGCGTGCATGCCGATGTTGCGCACGATGCCCTCGACGCGGGTGGCCAGCGCGAGCAGTTCGGCGACCTCCTCGTCGGCCGCCTCGCGCTGCTCGAGTTCGGGCGCCTCCTTGCGCGCGTAGATCAGACCGGCCTCGGGCTTGTCGGGCACCCTCGCCAGCGTCACGGTCTTGCCCGGCGGCGCCGGGATCAGCTTGGCGATCGAATCGACGTGGCCGTAGCCCATGCCGAGCACGCGGCCGACATCGCGCAGCGCGGCCTTGGCGGCCATCGTGCCGAAGGTCGCGATCTGGCTCACCGCATCGCGGCCGTACTTGTCCTTCACGTACTCGATGACGCGGTCGCGGTTGGCCTGGCAGAAGTCGACGTCGAAGTCGGGCATCGACACCCGATCGGGGTTGAGGAAGCGCTCGAACAGCAGTTGGTAGCGCAGCGGGTCGAGATCGGTGATCGCCAGCGCGTAGGCGACCAGCGAGCCCGCGCCCGAGCCGCGACCGGGGCCGACCGGGCACCCGTGCTCCTTGGCCCAGGTGATGAAGTCGCTGACGATCAGGAAGTAGCCGGGAAAGCCCATCTTCAGGATCGTCGCGATCTCGAACTCGAGCCGCTGCTGGTAGCGCGGCCGCTCGCGCTCGCGCTCGGCCGCTTCGGGAAAGAGGTGCGCGAGGCGGCGCTCCAGGCCATGTTGCGAGGCGAGCCGGAAATACGCCTCGATCGGCATGCGCGTGCCGTCGTCCTGCAGCGGGGTGGGGAAGTCCGGCAGCTGCGGCTTGCCCAGCGTGAGCGCGAGGTTGCAGCGGCGCGCGATCTCGACGCCGTTGGCCAGCGCCGAAGGCAGGTCGGCAAACAGTGCCTGCATCTCGGCCTGCGTCTTGAAGTACTGCTCGCGACCGAAGCGCTTGACGCGCCGCGGGTTGGCCAGCGTCTCGCCCTCGGCGATGCACACGCGCGCCTCGTGCGCCTCGAAGTCGTCCGGGACGGCGAACTGCACCGGGTGCGTCGCCACCACCGGCAGGCCCAGCGCGGCGGCCAGCGGCACCGCGGCCCGCACGTGCGACTCGTGGGTCGGCAGCCCGGCGCGCTGCAGCTCGAGGTAGAAGCGCTGCGGGAACAGCGCCGCCAGCCGCTCGGCGACCACCCGCGCGCGCCGCTCGTCGCCGGCCAGCAGCGCCACGCCGACCGCGCCCTGGTCGGCACCCGACAGCGCGATCAGCCCGCCCGCCAGCTCCTCGAGCCAGGCCCACTGCACGTGCGCCTGGCCGCGCTGCGCATTGCGCGTCCAGGCGCGCGCGAGCAGCTCGCTCAGGTGCAGGTAGCCCGCGTGGTCCTGGATCAGCAGCAGCAGCCGGCTCGGGTTCTTGTCGCCGGCCAGCGGCTCCATCCACACGTCGGCGCCGAGGATCGGCTTGACGCCGCGGGCGCGCGCGGCCTTGTAGAACTTGACCGCGCCGAACAGGTTGTTCAGGTCGGTGATCGCGCAGGCCGCCTGGCCATCGGCACGCGCCGCCGCGATCGCGTCGTCGACGCGCAGGGTGCCGTCGACGACGGAGTACTCGGTGTGGACGCGCAGGTGGACGAACGGCATGCCTGCGATTGTAGGAAGGCCCCTCGGCGCGAAGCGTCAGCCGCCGATCCTAGAATCGGCCGCTCGTGCGAATCGTGCCGCCCGCCATGGACTTGTCGCCGGACAACCTGCGCTCGATCGAGAAGTACCGCCGGCGCGCCGCAGGATACGACGCCAGCGCCGGTCCGACCTGGCCGATCCGGCTTCGCTGCATCGACGCGCTCGCGCTGCGTGGCGGCGAGACGGTGCTCGACGTCGGCTGCGGCACCGGGCTCTCCTTCGAGCCGCTGGTCGAGCGCGTCGGCCGCGTCGGCCGGCTGATCGCCTTCGAGCAGAGCCCGCACATGCACGAACGTGCGGCGCGCCGTGCCCGGGCGCTGCGCGAGGCCGGCTACCGCGTCGAACTGCAGCTTGCCAGCGCCGAGACCGTGTGCCTGCCCGCCGCGCCGCAGGCCGTGCTGTGCCACTACGTCTACGACATCGCGCGGTCGGACGCGGCGCTCGACAACCTGTTCGCGCAGGTCGCGCCGGGCGCGCGGCTGGCCATCGCCGGCATGAAGTTCTTCCCGTGGTGGCTGGCGCCGCTGAACCTGCTCGCCTGGGCGAAGAACCGCCCCTACAACGTGCACGCCCATCACCTGCATCGGCCCTGGCGCAAGGTCGCCGCCCGGCTCGACGACTTCCACTGGCGGCCGACGCAGTGGGGCATGGGCTACGTCGGCCAGGGTCGCGTGCGAACCCAGGAGCCCGCATGACGCGCCGACGCCTGGCCGCGCCCGCATCGACCGCGGCGCCGCCGCGCTTGCTGCCCGATGCCTACCGGCGCGTGCGCGACGCCACCGAGCGACTCGTCGCCCCGCTGTCGAGCGAGGACTGCCAAGTGCAGTCGATGCCCGATGCGAGCCCGGCCAAGTGGCACCTCGCGCACGTCACCTGGTTCTTCGAGACCTTCGTGCTCGAACGCTTCGAGCCGCACTTCCGCCCGCACGACGCGCGTTTCCGCGCGCTCTTCAACAGCTATTACCAGGGCATCGGCGAGCCGCCGGCGCGCGCCGGTCGCGGGCTGCTCACGCGGCCCGCGCTGGACGAGGTGCTGCGCTGGCGCGCGCGGGTCGACGAACGCATGGCCGAGCTGCTCGCCGCGCCGCACCCCGACGATGTCGAGCCGCTGGTCGTGC
>JBLMVT010000063.1:0-2534 GCA_050256835.1 Betaproteobacteria bacterium
CCCCCCCACCCCGCACAGCACGACGAGGCCGGCGCCGCGCATCGGCGGGATCTCCACCGTATGCAGCCGCCGCGCCGGGGCGGCCCGCCGCTGTTCGCGCAGGCGGGTGTCGAGGGTGAAACCCGGGTCGGCCGGGTCGGCGTCCTTCACTGCCGGATTCTCCTGGCGCCGGCAGCGCCGGACGCAGGCGAACCAATATAGCGAACGCCGCGGCGCCGGACATCCCACGAGCACACCGTGGCGCCGGTGCAAGATAGCGGGATGACCGTGGCCCACGAGACCCTCGACCTGCTCGGCCGCGCGCTGGCCGGGCGAGCGGTGCCGCGCGTGCGCGCCCTGCACCTGCCGCGCGCGCCGTGGGACGGCAGCAAGGACGGCGAGTTCGGCGCGCTCGAACTCGACGACGGCTCGCTCGGCCTGTCGTACGTGCTGCTCGACGGCGCGCTGGCCGCGCTGGTCGAGGGCAGCCACGGTCCGGCGCTGGTCGGCACCGACGCGCTCGCCGTGGCGCGCGGCTGGGCCGAAGGCGCGGGCGCGCGGCGCACGCTCGGCTTCGCCGCCGTCAACGCACTGACCCGGCACCTGTTCGACCGCGCCGGCTACGCGCCGCCCGACGCGGCCGACTCGATCGGCGGGCTCGACCCGCAGCCCGGCGAGCACATCGGCATGGTCGGCTTCTTCCCGCCGCTGGTGAAGCAGGTGACGGCGCGCGGCGCGCGGCTCACGGTGCTCGAGCTGAAAAGCGAGCTCGCCGGCGATCGCGGCGAGTTCACGATCACCCTCGACCCGGCCGCGCTCGAGTCGTGCGACAAGGTGCTGTCGACCAGCACCGTGCTGCTCAACGACACGCTCGACGACGTGCTCGCGCGCTGCGCCCACGCGCGCGCCTTCGCGATGATCGGGCCCGGCGCGAGCTGCCTGCCCGACGCGCTGTTCGCGCGCGGCGTCACGCTGCTGGGCGGCGTCTGGATCGAGGACGCCGGCGCCTTCAAGCAGGCGCTTGCCGCCGGCCAGCCCTGGGGCCGCCACGCGCGCAAGTTCGCGCTCGCGCGCTCCGGCTATCCCGGCCTGCAAGCGCTGCTCTCGAACCTGCGGGAGAGGGGCGGGGGGTGAGGGCCGCGCGCCGGCGAGGCTACAGCGCCTCCAGCCCTCGCACCCGCCCCGGCAGCCCGGCCAGTCGCGGATCGTCGAGCCGCTTCAGCTCGCCGCGCGCGGCGGTCTCGACCAGCCGCTCGAGCGTCTGCGCGTGCGGCGTCACCATGCCGAAGAACAGCACCGCGTCGCCGCGCGCGATCAGCAGCGTCGGGAAGTTGTCGACGTCGACATCGTCGAGCACGTCCTCGTGGTCCTCGATGTCGACCCAGACGCAGCGCGCCGTGCCGCGCCGCGCCAGCGCGGCGAACGGCACGGCGTAGTCGCGGCAGGTGCCGCACCAGTCGGCGCACAGGCAGGCCACCAGCAGCTCGTCGGGCTCGCTCATGGCGCCAGTGTGCCCGCGAAGCCATTCCGGTCACCGGCCTGCGGTTACGCTTGCGCCCCATGTACCAGCCGACCCATTTCGTCGAGGCGCGTCCCGAGGTGCTGCAGGCGTTCGTGCGCGCGCAGCCGCTCGGCACCCTGATCACGCGCGACCGCGCCGGCGCGCTGCAGGCCGACCTTCTGCCCTTCCTGCTCGAGCGCGGGCCGACGCCGCACGGCACGCTGCGCGGCCACGTGGCGCGCGCCAACCCGCTGTGGCGCGACAGCGACCTCGACGCCGACGTGCTGGTCGTGTTCCGCGGCGAGCAGGGCTACGTCAGCCCCGCCTGGTACGCGAGCAAGGCGCTGCACGGCAAGGTCGTGCCGACCTGGAACTACGCCGTCGTGCAGGCGCGCGGCCGGCTGCGCGTGGTCGACGACGCGGCCTGGCTGCGCGGGCTGGTCGGCCGGCTCACCGACCACTTCGAGGCCGCTCGCGTCGCCGCGCGGCCGACGCCCGCGGCCTGGGGCATCGACGACGCGCCGCCCGACTACGTCGAGGCGATGCTGCGCGCGATCGTCGGCATCGAGATCGACCTCGACGCGCTGGCCGGCAAGTTCAAGCTGAGCCAGAACCGCGACGAGGCCGACCGCGACGGCGCGATCGGCGGCCTGCGTTCGCTCGACGATGCCGGCGCGCAGGCGCTGGCCGACGCGATGCAGCGTGCGCGCGGCTGAGCGCGCCGCGGCCTGCCTGCTTGCGCTCGCGGCGTGCGCAGCACACGCCGCGCCGCAGCGCTTCGAGGACACGATGGCCCAGCGCATGCTGGCCTGCACCGGCTGCCACGGCAAGGAGGGCCGCGCCGGCAGCGACGGCTACTACCCGCGCATCGCCGGCAAGCCGGCCGGCTACCTCTATCGCCAGCTGGTCAACTTCCGCGACGGCCGGCGCCGCTATGCGCCGATGACCGCCCTGCTCGACCCGCTGTCGGACGCCTACCTGCGCGAGATCGCCGAGCACTTCGCCGCGCTCGAGATTCCCTACCCGCCGCCGCAGCCGCCGGCCGCGGCGGCGG
>JBLMVT010000064.1:0-4430 GCA_050256835.1 Betaproteobacteria bacterium
CTTCTACGCCGGCAAGGAGGCCAAGCCGGGCTTCGCGCGCGACAAGGACACCGTGCAGCTCGGCGAGAAGATCTGGCGCGGCGGCATCGCCGAGCGCAGCGTGCCGGCCTGCGCCGGCTGCCACGGCCCGACCGGCGCCGGGATCCCGTCGCAGTATCCGCGCATCGGCGGGCAGCACGCCGAGTACACCGAGGCGCAGCTCGTCGCCTTCCGCAGCGGCGCGCGCAAGAACAGCCCGCAGATGGCCGGCGTCACGGCCAGGATGAACGACCGCGAGATCAAGGCGGTCGCCGACTACGCTGCCGGTCTGCGCTAGAGCCCGTTGACACGCGACAGGCGAGCGGCCGGTGGCCCCTCGCCTTCGAGGTCTTCGGCCGCGCTCGATAATTCGCCGATGGAAGCGGCCGCCGAGTTCTCGACCTCCGGACTCGAGCTGCGCTCGCGCTCGCGCTGGCTGCGCGAGGCCGTCGAGCTGGTCTCCTCGATGCGGTTCTCGATCTCGCTGCTGACGGTGATCTGCATTGCCTCGGTGATCGGGACGGTCGTCAAGCAGCACGAGCCGCTCGCCAACTACGTCAACCAGTTCGGCCCGTACTGGGCCGGCGTGTTCGGCGCGATGCGCCTGTACACCGTGTACAGCGCGTGGTGGTTCCTGCTCATCCTGGCCGTGCTGGTCGTCTCGACCAGCCTGTGCATCGCGCGCAACACGCCGAAGATCGTCACCGACCTGCGCACCTACAAGGAGCACGTGCGCGAGCAGTCGCTGGCCGCGTTCCACCACAAGGGCCACGGCGTGCTCGCCGAGCCGGTCGACGCCGCACTCGCGCGCGTCTCGGCGCTGCTCGCTGCCGGCGGCTGGAAGACGCGCACCGACGTTCGGCGCGACGGCGAGACCCATCGCGGCACGATGATCGCCGCGCGCAAGGGCATGGCCAACAAGATCGGCTACCTGGCGGCGCACTCGGCCATCGTGCTGGTCTGCCTGGGCGGCCTTTCCGACGGGGACCTGGTCGTCAAGCTGCAGATGGCGCTGCAGGGCAAGTCGGTCTACACCGGCGACGGCCTGCTCGCCGACGTCGGCCCGGCGTACCGCCTGGGCCCGAATACACCGACCTTCCGCGCCAACCTGCTGGTCTCCGAGGGCGCGCGCACCGACACCGCCGTGATCAACATGCCCGACGGCGTGGTGCTGCAGGAGCTGCCGTTCGACATCGAACTGAAGAAGTTCAAGGTCGACTACTACGCGACCGGCATGCCCAAGCTGTTTGCCAGCGACATCGTCATCCACGACCACGCAACGGGCAAGGCGGTGCCGGCGACGGTGAAGGTCAACGAGCCGGTGTTCTACCGCGGCGTGGCGATCTACCAGAGCAGCTTCGACGACGGCGGCTCGCAGGTGACGCTGCGCGCTGTCCCGATGGCGGGCGGCAAGCCGTTCGACGTGCACGGCCGCATCGGCGGCAGCACGGTTCTCGACGACGCGGCCGGCGGCGGCAAGATGACGCTCGAATTCACCGGCCTGCGCGTCATCAATGTCGAGAACCTCGGCGGCGCCGCCGGTCCGACCGACGTGCGCAAGGTCGACCTGGTCCGCTCGCTGGAGGAGCACCTCGGCTCGGGCGCAAAGTCGCGCGGGGACCGCCGGCTGGTCAACGTCGGACCGTCGGTCAGCTACAAGCTGCGCGATGCCAGCGGCCAGGCGCGCGAGTTCAACAACTTCATGCAGCCGGTCGAGCTCGATGGCCAGCGCGTCTTCCTCGCCGGCACGCGCGACAACCCGGCCGACAGCTTCCGCTACCTACGCATCCCGGCCGACGAGAACGACAGCATGGACGGATGGCTGCGCCTGCGCGCGGCGCTCGCCGACCGGGCGCTGCGCGACGAGGCGGCGCGCCGCTACGTCGCGCTCGCCGCACCGGCCGACAAGCCGCAGATGGCCGACCAGCTGCTCATCACGGCCAAGCGAGCGCTGGCGCTGTTCGCCGGCGCCGAACCCGGCAAGCCGGGCGCCAAGCCGTCGGGCGGGCTGCAGGGCATCGTCGACTTCATCGAGGCCAACGTGCCCGAGGCCGAGCGCGCCCGCATCTCCGACGTGCTGCTGCGCATCGTCAACGGCAGCCTGTTCGAGCTCGCCAACCTGACGCGCGAGCAGGCCGGCCAGGCGCCCCTTCAGCCGGGAGACAAGACGCAGTCGTACATGACGCAGGCCGTGCTGGCGCTGTCGGACAGCTACTTCTACCCGGCGCCGCTGCTGTTCGAACTGGCCGACTTCAAGCAGGTGCAGGCCAGCGTGTTCCAGGTCGCGCGCGCGCCCGGCAAGACGCTGGTCTACCTCGGAGCTGTCCTGCTGATCCTGGGGGTGTTCGCCATGCTCTACATTCGGGAACGCCGCGTCTGGATCTGGCTCCAACCGGCTCCGCAGGGCACGCAGGTGACGACCGCGATGTCCGCCACGCGGCACACGCTCGACGGCGACGCCGAGTTCGAGCGGCTGAAGCAGGCCATCCTCCACAAGGAATCCCCATGAACACCGCCACCCGAGTCCTGCCGCTGCAGCCGCCGGAGGCGACGCGACGGCGCTCGGCCTTCGACTGGCTCTATGCGCTGCTCGTGCTCGGTGGAGCGGGCTACGCCTTCCAGCGCTACGGCGCGTCGATGGACGTCTACGAGAAGGCCATCCTGACCGGCAGCGTGCCCGTGATGATCGGGCTGGGCTGGTTCTGGGGCCCGCTGCGCGTGCTGCTGCTGGGCAGCGGCGCCGCCTCGCTGCTGGCGATCCACCTCTACAACCAGCACCTCGACAGTTTCGGCGCCGACCTCGCGCAAGCCGACCACGTCTTCCTGCTCAAGTACTTCCTGTCGAGCCAGAGCGCGATCCTTTGGATGAGCGTACTGTTCTTCATGAGCACGGCGTTCTACTGGATCGGGCTGTTCGCCCGCGGCGAGGCGACGACCGCGCAGCGCATCGGCTCGAAGCTGGCCTGGGCCGCCGTCTTCATGGCGCTCGCCGGCAGCATGGTGCGCTGGTTCGAGAGCCACCAGATCGCCCCCGACGTCGGCCACATCCCGGTCAGCAACCTGTACGAGGTGTTCGTGCTGTTCTGCTGGGTCACGTCGCTCTTCTACCTGTACTACGAGCAGCACTACCTGCGCCAGGGCCGGGCGGCGACGGCCGCGCAGGGCGACGTGCGCTCGGTCGGCGCCTTCGTCATGCTGGTCGTCAGCGGCGCGGTCGGCTTCCTGCTCTGGTACACGGTGGCGCGCGAGGCGCAGGAGATCCAGCCGCTGGTGCCCGCGCTGCAGAGCTGGTGGATGAAGCTGCACGTGCCGGCCAACTTCATCGGCTACGGCACCTTCTCGCTGTCGGCGATGGTCGCCTTCGCCTATCTCGTCAAGCGCAGCGAGGGCGACGCGAGCTGGACGAAGCTCGCCCCGCTGGCGCTGCTCGGCGCGGCGCTGTGCCTCGAGCCGCTGGTGTTCCGCCAGAACCCGATCGAGGCGATCAGCGCCTACTGGGCGGTCTACTTCGGCATCGCGGCGCTCGTCACCGGCGGCATCCTCGCGGCGCGGCGGCGCATCGCAGCGCGGCTGCCCGCGCTCGAGGTGCTCGACGACCTGATGTACAAGTCGATCGCCGTCGGCTTCGCGTTCTTCACCATCGCCACCATCCTCGGCGCGTTCTGGGCCGCCGAGGCCTGGGGCGGCTACTGGAGCTGGGACCCGAAGGAGACCTGGGCGCTGATCGTCTGGCTCAACTACGCAGCCTGGCTGCACATGCGCCTGATCAAGGGCCTGCGAGGCACCGTCGCCGCCTGGTGGGCGCTGGCCGGCCTCGCGGTGACGAGCTTCGCCTTCCTCGGCGTGAACATGTTCCTCTCCGGCCTGCACTCGTACGGCACGCTGTAGCGGGCTGCTGTCTATAGTCGCGGCATGCCCTATGTCCGCCGCGACGCCGCCGGGCAGGTCGACAGCCTGCACCGCCACCCCGCGCCCGGCGCGGACGAGTTCCTCGCCGATGACCACGCCGACGTGCGGGCCTTCCTGGGCGCCGGGGACGACGGCTTCGTCCGCCTCGACGCCGCCTTCGTGCGCGTGATCGAGGACGTGATCGACACCTTGATCGTCAAGCACGTCATCAACGTCACCGACCTGCCCGCCGAGGCGCAGGCCAAGCTGTTCGCCCGCAAGAGCTTCCGCGAGCGGGTGGCGAGGAATTCTCTGAAACTGTTCGGCGACGGCGAACTCGACAGTGCGGTGATCGGCAGCGCCGGCCGCTGAACGCCGGAACCCGGCGTAAGGTCGGGTCTCCAACGGCGACCCACCCTCGGGCGGCTCGCCCAGCCAAGGACCCGACCACCATGCACCTGCGCCCTGACCGAGGCCACGCGCACCCCATCGCTTCCGAAATCACGCCGCGCCGCGTGGCACTG
>JBLMVT010000065.1:0-8884 GCA_050256835.1 Betaproteobacteria bacterium
GGCAGCCGATGCCCGCGGTCGTGCACCCCTGCCACACCCACTCGCGCGTGTCCTGGCTCGAGTACACCTGGTGCAGCCCCCACACCGGGCAGCGCTCGGGGTTGCCCGGGTCGGTGCGGCGAACCCGCTGCGGGTCGGTCGGCATCGTGCGGATCTTGCGCTCCACCTCGGCCGGCTCCTCGCGCATGGCGATCGCGTTGCCGTAGCTCTTGCTCATCTTCGCGCCGTCGAGTCCGGGCAGCCGGGTGACCTCGGTGTGCAGCGCCTGCGGCTCGGGCAGGATCGTCTTGCCGGCGCCGCGTAGGTGGCCGAGCAGCAGCTCGGCGTCGTCCTCGCCGAAGGCTTCGATCGTCGACCGCGCCCGCGCGACCACGTTCTCGCCCTTGGCGAGCGCGTCCGGCGCCCCCGTCTCCCCATAGGCCTTGCGCTGGCGCTCGTAGTAGCGCGCGTCGTCCTTCGTCAGCCTGGCCAGCGCGGCGGCGACCTTCGCGTCGAAGTCGCTCGCGCGGCCGTACAGGTGGTTGAAGCGGCGTGCCACCTCGCGCGTCAGCTCGACGTGCGAGGCCTGGTCCTCGCCGACCGGCACGAAGGCCGCCTTGTAGATCAGGATGTCGGCCGCCTGCAGCAGCGGGTAGCCGAGGAAGCCGTAGGTGGCGAGGTCGCGATCCTTGAGCTTCTCGATCTGGTCCTTGTAGGTCGGCACGCGCTCGAGCCAGCCCAGCGGCGTGCCCATGGCGAGCAGGGTGAACAGCTCGGCATGCTCGGGCAGGCGGCTCTGGATGAAGATCGTCGAGCGCTCCGGGTCGATGCCGGCGGCCAGCCAGTCGATCACCATGTCGTAGACGTTCTTCTCGATCACGTCGCGATCCTGGTAGTGCGTGGTCAGTGCGTGCCAGTCGGCGACGAAGTAGAAGCAGTCGTAGTCGTCCTGCAGCCGCACCCAGTTCTTCAGCGCGCCGTGGTAGTGGCCGAGGTGCAGGGCGCCGGTGGGGCGCATGCCGGAGAGGACGCGTTGCTTCATGAAGGTGCGAAGGCGGTGAACCGGCGATTGTAGGAGCGCCTACACTGCCCGCCGATGAAGCGCATCGTCGCCCTGATCTCCGGCCGCGGCAGCAACCTGCGCTCGATCGTCGATGCCTGCCGAACCGAAGCCTGGCCCGCCAGCGTCGTCGCCGTGATCTCCAACCGGCCCGGCGCCGCCGGCCTCGAGTGGGCGGCGGCGCAGGGTGTCGCCACGGCCGTCGTCGACCACCGCGCCTGGTCCGAGCGCGCCGGCTTCGACGCCGCGCTGGCCGCGGCGGTCGACGCGCACGCCCCCGACGTCGTCGTGCTGGCCGGCTTCATGCGCATCCTCGGGCCCGCCTTCGTCGCCCGCTACGCCGGGCGCGTGCTGAACATCCACCCGTCGCTGCTGCCGCTCTTCCCGGGCCTGGACACGCACCGCCGTGCCATCGAGGCCGGCTGCAAGGTCGCCGGCGCGACGGTGCACCTCGTCACCGCCGAACTCGACCACGGGCCGATCGTCGCGCAGGCTGTGGTGCCGGTGCTGCCCGGCGACGACGCCGAGGCGCTCGCCGCGCGCGTGCTCGAGCGCGAGCACGTGCTGTACCCGCGCGCACTGCGCTGGTGGGTCGAGGACCGGCTGCGCGTCGACGAGCGCGGCATCGTCACGCACACCGGCGGCGAGTCGCAGCTGCTGCTGCCGGGCTGCTGACCGCCCGCTACAGCAGTCCGGCGGCGAGGTTGATCGCCAGCGCCAGCAGCGCCGTGTTGAAGGCGAAGGCGAGCAGCGTCTGCACCATCACCCAGCGGCGCATGTGCGGTGTCGTGACGGCGACGTCGGAGGTCTGCGCCGTCGCCGCGATGGTGACCGCGAAGTAGAGGAAGTCGGCGTAGCCGTGGTCGCCGGCGCCCTCGCCGGGGAAGTCGAGACCGCGGCCAGGCTCGTGCGCGGCGGCGTCGCGGTAATACAGGCTGGCGTAGGTCTGCGCGAACAGCGTCGGCAGCAGCAGCCACGAGCCAGCCAGCGTCGCCAGCGCGAAGGCGAGGTGGCCGAGCGCCAGCTGTCCGGCGGGCCGGGCGCTGGAGAGCTCGATCACGATCGACGCCAGCGAGGCGGCGACGGCCAGCACCGCGGCCGTCATCACCGCCGCCGCGCCCTCGGCGTGCAGATCGGCGACGCGGCGCAGGTGCAGGTGGTCGCTGCGCAGCATCCGCGCCAGCACGAGCACGAGGTAGAGCCACACCGCCGCGTTCCAGCCGACCAGGCCACGCGTCACCGGCGGCTGCGCGCCGGGCAGCAGCAAAGCCACGGCGGCGCCGAACAGCAGCGTGCCGAGCAGCCGCGGGCGCGCGCGCAGGTGCAGGATCAGGCGCTTCATCGGGTCGGCACGGAATAATCGGGCGATGCATCCTAATGCGCTGCTCGACCTCGCCGCCGAACTGCTGCGCGAGGCGCTGAACTTGCGCGCCCCTGCCGATACCGTCGTCGCGGCGTTCTTCCGCCGCCACCCTGCGCTCGGCGCGCGCGAACGCCACGCGCTGGCGGAGACCGTCTACGCCGTGCTGCGCCGCCGGCTGCTGTGGGAATGGCTGGGCAAGGGCGGCGACGGCCCATTGCCGCGCCGGCTCGCCGTGCTCGCCTGGCAGGGCGAGCGGCAGGTGCTGCAGCGCGCACTGACGCCGGCCGAATCGGCCTGGCTCGCGCAGGTCGAGGCGGTCGACCGCGACGCGCTGGCGCCCGAACTGCGCCACAACCTGCCCGGCTGGTTGGCGGACCCGCTGCGGGCGAGCCTCGGCGAGGACGAGTTCGCGCGCCTCGCCGCGAGCCTGCTCGAGCCGGCGCCGCTCGACCTGCGCGTCAACGTGCTGAAGGCGCGCCGCGACGACGTGCAGGCCGCGCTCGCCGCCGCCGGCATCGCTGCCGCCCCGACGCCGCATTCACCGTGGGGTCTGCGGGTGGACGGCAAGCCCGCGCTGCAGCGGCTGGCGAGCTTCGAGCGCGGTGAGTTCGAGGTGCAGGACGAGGGCAGCCAGCTACTCGCGCTGGCCGTCGGCGCGCGGCGCGGCGAAATGGTAGTCGACTTCTGCGCGGGCGCCGGCGGCAAGACGCTGGCGCTCGGCGCGGCAATGCGCAACACCGGCCGGCTCTACGCCTTCGACACCTCGGGGCACCGGCTCGACGCGCTGAAGCCGCGGCTGGCGCGCAGCGGGCTGTCCAACGTGTATCCGGCGCAGCTCGCCCACGAGCGCGACGAGCGCATCGGGCGGCTGGCCGGCAAGATCGACCGCGTGTTGGTCGACGCGCCCTGCTCAGGGACGGGCAGGCTGCGCCGCGACCCCGACCTGAAGTGGCGCCAGTCGGCGCAGTCGATCGAGGAGCTGCGCGCGGGGCAGGCGGCGATCCTCGAGGCCGCGTCGCGGCTGGTCGGGCCGGGCGGCCGGCTGGTCTACGCGACCTGCAGCCTGCTGGCCGCCGAGAACGAGTCGATCGCGGGCGCGTTCTCGGCGGCGCACGACGAGTTCGAGCCGCTGCCGGCGGGCGAAGCGCTCGCGGCGGCGCGCGTGGCGCGAGCCGCGGAGCTCGTCGAAGGCGGCCATCTGCGCCTGTGGCCGCACCGCCACGGCACCGATGGCTTCTTCGCCGCCCTGTGGACGCGCCGCTGAGAGGCATTGAATTGCCCGGCAATGCCTTCAACTTCGCTCCGCTCCCGGCGAGCGACCCCTTACAATCCGTGCTGCGGTCGGGATGGCCGCGCGAAAGTTGATCGATGAATGAATTCCTGATGCTGCGCGACGCCATACTGCAGTGGCTGTCGCACGGCCTGCTGCACGCCACTTGGTGGGAGGTCGTGCTCTACACGCTGGCGATGACGCACGTCACCATCGCCTCGGTGACGATCTTCCTGCACCGCGCGCAGGCGCACCGCGCGCTCGACCTCGGCCCGGTGCCGTCGCATTTCTTCCGCCTGTGGCTGTGGCTGACGACGGGCATGGTGACGCGCGAGTGGGTCGCCATCCACCGCAAGCACCACGCCAAGTGCGAGACGCCCGACGACCCGCACAGCCCGCAGACGCGCGGCATCAAGACGGTGCTGCTGCAGGGCTCGGAGCTGTACCGCGCCGAGGCCAAGGTGCAGGCCACGCTCGACACCTACGGGCGCGGCACGCCCGACGACTGGCTCGAGCGCAACCTCTACACGCCCTACAGCTGGGAGGGCGTCGGGCTGATGCTGATCCTCGACCTGCTGCTGTTCGGCGCCGTTGGCGCCACCGTGTGGGCGGCGCAGATGCTGTGGATCCCGATCACTGCGGCCGGCATCATCAACGGGCTCGGCCACTGGTGGGGCTACCGCAACTACGAGGCGCCCGACGCTTCGACCAACGTCTCGCCCTGGGGCATCCTGATCGGCGGCGAGGAGCTGCACAACAACCACCACACCTACCCGACCTCGGCCAAGCTGTCGGTCAAGCCGCACGAGTTCGACATCGGCTGGCTGTACATCCGCGCGCTCCAGGCGCTCGGCTGGGCCAAGGTGCGCAAGACGCCGCCGGTGCTGAAACTCGGCAGCCCCAAGCCGGTGGCCGATTCGCAGACGCTGGAAGCGCTGATCGCCAACCGCTACGAGGTGATGGCCAAGTACGCGCGCGAGCTGCGCCGTGCCTGCAAGGCCGAGCTGGCTCACCTGCGAGCGCAGGGGCTGGAGAACAGCGCCAAGTGGCGCGACCTGCGGCTGGCGCGGCGCTGGCTGCACCGCGACGCCGACCGCATCCCGCAGGGGGTGAAGGCGCAGGTCGAGCAGACCGCCGAGCAGCACGCCGCGCTCGCCAAGCTCGTCGCGATGCGCGAGGAGCTGCGCCAGCTGTGGACGCGCACCAACGTGTCGGCCGAGCAGCTCGTGCACGATCTGCAGGCCTGGTGCCGCAAGGCCGAGGACAGCGGCATCGCCGCCTTGGCCGAGTTCTCACGCAAGCTGCGCGCCGCGCACGCATAGCGCCTTCGGCAGGCAGGACGGCGGGCCCGCGATGCGGGCCCTTTTCGTTGCGGAAACGAAAAGGGCCGCGAAGCGCGGCCCTTCACCGATCAGCGGTCGCTCGGCGACCCCGCTCTCGTCTCCTACTTCAGCTTCGTTTCCTTGTACAGCACGTGCTTGCGTGCCTTCGGATCGAACTTCATGAACTCGAGCTTCTCCGGCGTCGTCTTCTTGTTCTTGCTGGTCGTGTAGAAGTGGCCGGTGCCGGCCGAGGATTCGAGCTTGATCTTTTCGCGTCCGCCCTTGGTGGCCATGGTGGTGCTCCCGGTCTTGGATCAGAGTGCGCCCTTGGCGCGCAGGTCGGCGACGACGGCGTCGATGCCTAGCTTGTCGATCAGGCGCAGCGCGGCGCTGGACACGCGCAGCCGCACCCAGCGGTTCTCGGTCTCGAGCCAGAAGCGGCGGTACTGCAGGTTGGGCAGGAAACGGCGCTTGGTCTTGTTGTTGGCGTGGGAAACATGGTTTCCCACCATCGGGCCCTTGCCCGTGACTTGACAGACGCGTGCCATGTGTGGCGCTCCGAAAGACGAACGGAAAGGCCGCCCGCGGGCGGCAAAGGGCGAAATTATAGCGGGTCCGCCTCAGCCGGCCTGCTCGAGGAAGCGCTGCGCGTCGAGCGCGGCCATGCAGCCGGTGCCCGCGCTGGTGATCGCCTGACGGTAGACGTGGTCCTGCACGTCGCCGGCGGCGAACACGCCGGGCATGCTGGTCATGGTGGCGAGGCCGTTCAGCCCGGTGCGGGTGACGATGTAGCCGTCCTTCATCTCGAGCTGGCCGGCGAAGATGCCGGTGTTGGGCTGGTGGCCGATGGCGATGAAGCAGCCCTTGAGCGCGAGCTCGCGCGTCGTGCCGTCCTGCGTGTTCTTCAGCCGCACGCCGGTCACGCCGGTCGCGTCGCCGAGCACCTCGTCGAGCGTGTGCCACAGGTGCAGCACGATCCGGCCGGCGTGCACCTTGTCCATCAGCTTGTCGATGAGGATCGCCTCGGCGCGGAACTTGTCGCGCCGGTGGATCAGGTGCACCTTGCTCGCGATGTTCGACAGGTACAGCGCCTCCTCGACCGCGGTGTTGCCGCCACCGACCACGCACACCTCCTCGCCGCGGTAGAAGAAGCCGTCGCAGGTCGCGCAGCCGCTGACGCCGCGGCCCATGAAGGCTTCCTCGCTCGGCAGCCCGAGGTACTTGGCCGACGCCCCGGTGGCGATGATCAGCGCGTCGCAGGTGTACGTGCCCGAGTCGCCGGTGAGCTCGAACGGGCGCCTGGACAGGTCGACCGCGTTGATCTGGTCGAACACGATCTCGGTGGCGAAGCGCTCGGCGTGCTGCTGGAAGCGCTGCATCAGGTCCGGCCCCTGCACGCCGGCGACGTCGGCGGGCCAGTTGTCGACGTCGGTGGTCGTCATCAGCTGGCCGCCTTGCGCCAGGCCGGTGACCAGCATCGGCTTGAGGTTGGCGCGGGCGGCGTAGATGGCGGCGGTGTAGCCGGCAGGGCCGGAGCCGAGGATCAGGACGCCGGCATGGCGGGGCGAGGTGCTACTCATGACTTCGATTAGATTCGGGTGGGCGACTGTGACATGGGACCGATCCCGATGTTCGCAATCGTCGCAATCGGCACAATAGATTTTAGGGACGGTCGGCCGACCGTCGCCGCAACGAGGAGGCTCCCGATGGCGATGTTGTCGAATCTCGACCTGATCCGGCGCGTGCCGTTGTTCTCGCTGCTGACCAACGAGCAGGCGCAGTCGATCGCCGACAGCGTCGTCAAGCGCCGCTACCGCCGCGGCGAGATCATCGTCGAGCACGGTCGCAAGTCGAACGCGCTGTTCATCCTGCTGAACGGCCGCGCCCGCGTGCTTACCTCCGACTCGCGCGGCCGCGAGGTCATCCTGGCCGTGCTGCAGCCGGGCGACTACGTCGGCGAGATGAGCCTGATCGACAACGAGCCGCACTCGGCGACGGTGCGCGCCGAGGTGCAGACCGACATCCTCGTGCTCGGCCGCGCCGACTTCTCGCGCTGCCTGCCCGAGACCTCGAGCCTGGCCTACGCCATCCTGCGCGGGCTGGTGGCGCGGCTGCGCAACGCCGACCGGCAGATCGAGTCGCTGGCGCTGCTCGACGTCTACGGCCGCGTCGCGCGCTCGCTGCTCGACATGGCCGAGAAGGACGGCGAGGTCACCATCATCCGCAACAAGGTGTCGCGCCAGGACATGGCGAAGATCGTCGGTGCCTCGCGCGAGATGGTCAGTCGCGTCATGAAGGACCTCGAGGAGCGCGGGGTGATCGAGACGCAGGAGAACGGCTCGGTCATCATCAAGCAGCGCCCGCCGACCGACTGAGCTTTCGCACACGGGCCCGCGCCGCGTGACGGTTGCACGCGGGTCGGGCGTGGGGCGTGCGCCACAATCGCGCCCATCATGACGTTCCCCCTCGGATCCCTCGGTGCCGAGTCCGCGGCGGCGGGCCCGGTCAAGTTCGAGCGCGCCACGCGCCGTGCCGCGCCGGCACGCGCCCCGGCCGTTGCCGCGCCACCGCGCTGGCGGTCGCAGCTGCTGCTCGTCGCCACCGGCGTGCTGTGGCTGCTCGCGCTGCTGGCGCTGCTCAGCCACCAGGCCGGCGACTCGGCGTGGACGACCAGCGGCAGCGGCGGCACGCCACGCAACTGGGTCGGCGTGCTGGGCGCGCGCTTCTCAGACGTGGCGCTGTTCGTGTTCGGCTACTCGTGCTGGTGGCTGGTGCTGGTCGCCGCGCGGTCCTGGCTCGGCGCGCTGGCGCGTCTGCTGCGCACCGAGGGCGAGCCGGCCGCGGCGCCACACGCGGCGCATCCGCCCTGGCTGTTCTGGCTCGGGCTGGCGCTGCTGCTGGCCGCCAGCAGCTCGCTCGAATACACGCGCCTGTACCAGTTCGACCCGCACGTGCCGGGGGGCCGTGCCGGCGGCGTGCTCGGCTACGCGCTCGGGCCGTTGAGCATGCACCTGCTCGGCTTCGCCGGCTCGGGCGTGCTGTGGATCGCCTCGCTGGTGGTCGGCACGTCGCTGGCGCTGGGGTTCTCGTGGCTGCAGGTCGCCGAGCGGCTGGGCGCGCGCATCGAGTCGCTGCGCGAGCGGCGTCAGGAGCGCATCGACCGTGCGCTCGATTTGCGCCTGGGCGAACAGGCGCTGCGCGAGCGCGAGAAGGGGGTCGAGGAGGAGCGCCAGGTCGCGATCGACCACGGCCCGATCGTCATCGAGCCGACCGTCGTCGAGCTGCCGAAGTCCGAGCGCGTCGCCAAGGAGCGGCAAAAGCCCCTGTTCACCGAGCTGGCCGACACCCGGCTGCCGCAGGTGGACCTGCTCGACGCCGCGCCCGCTCGCGTCGAGTCGGTGACGTCCGAGTCGCTGGAGATGACCTCGCGGCTGATCGAGAAGAAGCTGAAGGACTTCGGCGTCGAGGTGCGCGTCGTCGCGGCCTCGCCGGGGCCGGTCATCACGCGCTACGAGGTCGAGCCGGCCACCGGCGTGAAGGGGGCGCAGATCGTCAACCTGGCCAAGGACCTGGCGCGCTCGCTGTCGCTGGTGAGCATCCGCGTCGTCGAGACCATTCCCGGCAAGACGACGATGGCGCTCGAGCTGCCCAACGCCAAGCGGCAGACGATCCGGCTGGCCGAGATCCTGGGCTCGCAGGTCTACAACGACGCGCACTCGCAGCTGACGATGGGCCTGGGCAAGGACATCGTCGGCAACGCCATGGTGGCCGACCTGGCGAAGATGCCGCACTGCCTGGTCGCCGGCACCACCGGCTCGGGCAAGTCGGTCGGCATCAACGCGATGATCCTGAGCCTGCTGTACAAGGCCGAGGCGCGCGACGTGCGCCTG
>JBLMVT010000066.1:0-9152 GCA_050256835.1 Betaproteobacteria bacterium
GCTCGCTCGACATCATCGACAAGAGCGGCCTGCCCTACCAGCTCACGCCGATGGGCACGATCCTCGAAGGCGAGTGGCACGAGGTGATGGCCGTCGTCACGGCCTGCTTCGAGGCCATGCGCGCCGACTGCAAGCGCGTCGGCACGCACATCAAGATCGACTACCGCGAAGGCCCGGGCGGGCGGCTGCGTTCGAAGGTCGAGACGGTCGAGGGCCGGGTCGGCCGCAAGCTGTCGACCTGAGCGCCGGCGCCGGGGCGCAGCGGCCGCGGCACGAGGTGCGGATACTGGAAGTCGTGTGCCGCGAGCAGGATCTCGAGTTCGCGCGGCTCCGCCAGCCGCGCCTCGCGACCGTGCGCGCCGGCGACCAGGGTCGCCAGGTGGCTGCGGCAGCGCGCCGTGCCCCACATGGCGCGCACGTGGTAGTCGGTGATCGCCGAGACGCCGCGCGACGCCGGCGGCTCGAGCACGGCGACCGTCCCGACCGCCGCGCCGCGCGACTCGCGCGCGGCGAGCGTGAAACAGCGCCTCAGGATGTGCTGCAGGTCGGCGAGCGGCAAGCCCTGCGCCAGCGCCAGCCGCGTCGACGTCGCCAGCACGGTCCACCAGGCCTCGGGCAGGCCGGGGCGGCGCGCGTCGGGATGGTGGGCTCGGCAGGACACGATGCTCGGATGCATGAGGCGCTGGAGCCTCAGTCTAAATGTGCAGTTCGCACATTTGCATCGGCGTCCGTGACCCATTGCGCGGAGCTGCTGGTGATGTCGACGCGCAGGCCGCGGCCGACGCCGGGCCTGCGTCCCGCGGTCGAAAGGTGTGAGGGACAGCGGCGACCTGTCAGCCGCTGCGGTCGATGCGCTGGTAGCGGTAGACCGGCTTGCGGGTGGGCTTGATCTTCGGCACGATCTTCGTCGGTGCCAGCGGCGACGCGCCCGGGCCGCCGATCAGGAACGGCACGGTCTTGCCGTCGATCGACACCACACCGCCGACCGGCGACGGCGGGATGCCCTCGGAGATGAAGTCCGTCACCAGCGACAGGCCCGGCAGGCTGGTACCGGTCTGGAAGTCGACCTGGTAGGCGCGCGCCGTGCCGAGGCAGGTCGCCGAGCCCGCGACATCCTTGGCCTGGAAGGTGCTGAAGTAGGTCACGCCGGCGATCGTCAGCGGCGTCGTTACGACCTGCTCGTACGGCGCGGCCGTCGTCGACAGGTTCATGAACCAGCCCTTGAAGCTCGCCAGCGTCGCCAGCGAGATCGTGTTGTTGCTCAACCCGGTGACGTCCAGCAGCTGGTCGGGTGTGCCGTAGCCGATCACCGGCGTGATGCCGCTGGTGACGGTGACGTTGTCGAAGAAGCCGTAGAAGCGGTTGACCACCTGCGCCGCCGACGACTGCGACGAAGGCTTCTCGCGGTCACCCGTGCCGAGCAGCACCGTCGTCTGCGTGCCCAGCACGACGACGCTCGGCGCGTACATGAACTTGCGGCGCTCGCTTGTGCTGCCGCCCCAGGCGGCGACCGTCGCGATCTTCTGCACCGGCCAGTCGCTCGCCTTGGCGTAGCCCTTGTAGCCGTTGGCCGGATCGCTGGTGTTGAATCGCCACAGGTTGCCGCGCGTGTCGGCGGCGTAGACCACGTCGGCATAGCCGTCGCCGTTCACGTCGACGGCCGCCATATCGGCGACGAAGCGGCCGGCGCTCGAGTCGAGCGCGAAGTAGGCGTAGTCGTTCGTCACGCCCGGCCCGCTCTGCGCGTTCATCACGTACACGCCGCGGCCGCGGGTGATGCCGGCGCAGGCGCTGTCCGCGTCGTCGGCGTCTTCGCAGGTGTCGTAGCCTGCGCCGAACACGACCAGCGGCGTGCTGCGGCCCTCGACGCGGATCGCCAGCGGAGTCGACCAGGTCTGGCCGATGTTCGATTCGCCGCTCGCTCCGGTTGCACAGCCGCTGTCGGCGCAGCCGAACTTCCACATCAGCGACGGCTGCGTCGCCTTGCCCGGCCGCGCCGTCACGTCGAAGGCGTAGATCAGGCGCCCGCCGCGCCGCATCGACGGGTAGATCCACATCTTGTTCACCGCGCTCGACGTTCGCTCCTGGTAGCCGCCGATCGAGCCGTCGAAGAAGTAGCTCTTCGGCTGCGGCGTCGGCGTGACGCCGGCGAGCAGCGACGGGTAGGCGATCAGCGGGCTGTTGGTGCGCACTCGGTCGAGCGTCGCCCAGTGTTCCGGCGCGAGGAAGGCCCACAGTTCGCCGCCGGCGCCGGTGCTGGTCTGGTTGCCATCAATGGCGTGCAGCATGCCGTCGCCGGCGCCGTAGAAGACGATGATGTCGTTGGTGCCGCCGGTGCCGTAGTTGACGGCCAGCGGGCGCGAGTGCACGACCTCGCCGTGCACGGTCGGCCGCGTCGCGGTGCCGGCCTGGCCGTAGTCGGTCCAGCTCTGCGTGCCGGCCACGCTGAGCAGGCCGTCCTGGGTGTTCTGGCCGCGCGCCCAGGCCAGCAGCGTGGGGTCGAGGGAGGGCACGTTGGCCGCAGTCAGATCGACCAGCGCGTAGGCGCCGCTCAGCTTGCAGCTCGCGTCCTTGCAGGTGCGCACGTTGCGGTTCGCGTAGCCGAGTTCGCGCAGCCGCTCGCCGGCGGCGCCGCGCTCGACCATCGGCCCGTCGGGCGCATCGGAGTAGCCGGCATTGGGCGCGGTCGGGCAGGCCGAGGTCGGCGCGCCGGTGATCGACTGCCAGTAGTTGTTGACGCTGCTCCAGTAGCTGGTCGCGCAGTCGAGGATGAACCCGCTGTTGACCGTGTCGACGGCCGGCTGGCCATTCGCGTCGGCCAGGTACAGCGAGTTGCCGCTCAGCCCGAAGCGATACTGCTTGAGGTTACCGCTCCAGCGCTGCTGGGCGTCTGCATCGGGACGGAACACGCCCATGAAGACAGAGTTAAGAAAGGTGCCCTGCGCGTCCACGCTGACCGGCAGCGAGGCCGCCGCGAACACGTTGTTGACCGAACTGACCTGCACCAGCACGCTTGCGAACGCATCGACCAGCGCATAGAGGTCACCACCGACGGCGTGGTAGTTGCCCTCGCCGGCCTGGTCGGCCATCGACTGCAGCAGCGCGCTCTGCTTGGCGTTGGGCGACTTGTTGTACACGTCGATGGTGAACATGCTGATGCGCTGCGCGCCGGGCACGTCGCTCACATCGGTCGCGTACAGGAACTTCGCCCACTCGTCGGCGAAGCGCACGTCGGTCTTGTCGGCGTTGGTCAGCGGCTGGGGGTAGATCTGCGGGCCCGGGTTGTAGGCCAGGCGCGTCATCAGCAGGTTGGTCGGGTTCGGCGCCGCATTGGTGTTGCTGCCGTACTCCTGGTTCGGCCAGGTGTTGCCCACCAGCACGATGAAGTTCTTGCCGCAGCCGAAGTCGCTCGAGATCGGACTCTGGTAGGTCGTGCGAGCCGCATCCTGGAACGCCAGCGGGTCCTCCAGCGCGGTCTTGTAGCCGTAGCGCACCGGTCCGAAGTGCGTCGCGTCGGTCGGCGTGCCCGGGGTCGCCGACTTCGCGCCGGCAGGGTTGGTGAAGCCGCCGAAGTACTTGAAGGCCTCGTACAGCGGGGCCCCGTATTCGGCCGCCGACGGACCCTTGAAGTCGGGCGAGGTGATCTGCGAGTCGATCAGCGAGAGGTCGTTCAGCAGGGTCGTGCACTGCGTCGAACTCAGCGGGGCGATGCGCTGGCGCAGGTAGCCCGAGATGCCGCTCGGGCTGTCGGGCGTGCCGCTCGTGTTGAACAGCATGAGCCCGACGTTGGCCTTGAGCTTCGCGCCGGTCTTGCACACCAGGTCGTTGAGCACCAGCCTGAGCGCGCGCAGCTCGACCTGCCCCTGCTTGAGCGAGGTGTCGGTGCCGAAGATGTCGGCCACGTAGCCCAGGCAGACGCTGCGCTTGGGCTCGGCGTAGGCGTTGCACTTGGACGTCACGTCGGCCACCGCCCAGGCCTGCGAATTGGCCGACCAGTTCGAGCTGTTGTCGAGGAAGAACAGCACGTTGGGCGCCGACCCGCTGCCGGTCGTGCCCGAGTACAGGTCGATGTCCTCGGCCGGCGCCGCCAGCGGGATGAGCAGCGCGAGCACGGCACCGAGCCGCAGACAGCGGCGTATCAACGTGTTCATGACTGTTCTCCCTCCCGAGCGCCGCGGCCGGCTCAGCTGCAGCTGGTATCGATCGTGGTGATGTCGGTGCGCACCTCGACGCCCTGCGTGACGGTGGTCGCGGCGCCGAGCAGCTGGGCGTTGCCGTCGACCGTCTGTGCCTGCATGTCGTACAGCACCGTCGCGCACAGCGACCCGTCGGTGGCGCCGCCGCCGGCCGACGGGTCGACGATGGTCAGTGACGAGCCGCCCCCGCCGAAGCAGGAGGTATCGGCCTTGTCGACGTAGAAGAAGCTGCCGTCCTTCTTCACCAGTTCGGCGTTCTTCAGCACCCGCGCGCGCCGGCAATCGAGGTTGCTCACCTTCACCTCGACCGAGTTGGCCGCGCTGTCATTGCCGGCGGTGACGACGCCCAGGTTCACGTATTCCGAGGTGCCCGCGCCCTTGAACGGATCCCAGGTGGCCGCCGGCGCGTTCAGCACCATGTCGAGCGCATAGTTGGCCGCCACGGTTGCCTCGCCGCGCACCTGTTCGTTGTTGACGATGCGCGTGTGCTGCGTGGACAGCCGGATGACGGCCAGCGCGATCAGCGTCACCAGCATCAGCATCACCATGCCGACCAGCAGCACGGCGCCGCCTTGCCTCGAACGATGCATGGGAATTGCGTGGGTCATGATTCGCGCCGCATCTTTGGTGTGACGAACGGGATGTAGGTGCTGTAGACACGCCGCTTCGGATTGGTGGCCGCCGCGCCGACGCTCACGCTCGACGCCGGCAGGTCGCCCATTCGGAAGTCCATGGCGTTTTTGGTATTCGCGCTCGAGCCGGTCGAGCGGGCGAGCAGCCACACGCGCACGCCGATCACCTGGGTCCAGTCCGCCGGCGTCGAGCTGAAGCTGTCGGGCGTGCCGTCGCCGTTGTCGTCGACGGCGTACTCGAGCTGCATCTGCTCGATGTTGTCGACCAGCGCGACCGGCGCCGACACGTTGGCCAGCGTCACGTCGACGTAGCTCAGCACGTTGGCCGGGCTGATGTAGAAGATGCGGCGGATCAGCTTGCGCTTCGGAGCCTTCGTCCCGTCACACGCCTTGGTCTGCAGCGTGAAGGCGGTGGCATCACCGCCGGCACCGACGACGAACGGCTTGGTCAGGTACTCACTGCCGCATTCGGACACCTGCAGGTAGGCGTTGTTCACGGCCTCGGCCTCGCAACCGGCCTCGCCGACGCTGCAGGTGCTCGCGCGCTGGACGAACACGGCATCGGTGTCGGCCTTGCGCACGAAGCACCCCGGGCCGACCGCGGCATTGTTGACGCCGACGACGTGGACGGCGAGCGAGTCGGCCCAGTCGGACAGGGTCGTCGAGCAAGGCAGCGCGGTGCTGCCGACGGGCAGCGTGAGCGGCCCGTAGAAGCCGGCTTGCGACAGCTCGCGGCTCAGCACGTCCAGGCCGTAGCGGCCGTTCTCGATCACTTCGGCGCTCAGGTCGACCTCGCGGCGCAGCGTGCTGCTGTTGACGAACAGCGCGCTCAGCGCGATGACGAGCACCAGGCCGATGGCCAGCGAGACCATCAGCTCGATCAGCGAGACGCCGCGCATGCGGCGCGGAGACGAAGGGCGATCGCTCATAGCGTCTTCGCCAGATCGGGAACCATGACGCGCATCGAGACCCCACGCCGCAGGCCGGTGCCGAAGTCGGTGTCCGACGCGCACAGGTTCCTGCCCGCGGGTGCATCGACCGGCGGTTCGGTGCCCGCCGATACCCCTTGCCAGACGACGACGACGTAGAAGTCGGCGATTGCGTTGGCCTGCGGCGGGTCGATGCGGATCAGGCAGCCACGCGCGCCGAGCATGGCGCCGACGTTGGCGCCGCCGTCCGTGGCCGCCGCGCCCTGCAGCGCCTGGGCCCACTGGCACATCTCGTACTTCGCCGCCGCGAGCGCGTCGCCCGCGGCCGGCACGACGCAGTTGCCGGTGCCGTCGGCGAACGACACCGCACCGCTGCCGTTGCCGACGTAGATGCTGCCGTCGGTCGAGCTGACGGCCGCGCTCATGAAGCCGGCCTGGACGATCGCGCGCGAGGCGGCCAGTCGGGACTCCATGTCGCGCACCAGCGACAAAGCCTGGCCGCGCTGGTACGACTCGAACTCGACCTTCGCGGCGCGCGCCTGCGTCGCCAGCACCCCGAGTAGACCGAGCAGGATCAGCACCATGGTGATCAGCACCTCGATCAGCGAGAAGCCGCGCACGCCGCCGCGCCGCGCGTGCCGACCGGGGACACGGCGCGCGCTCACAGGCACCTGCCCTCGATGACCTCGGTGCGGCCCGTCGACGAAACGCTCAGGCAGCGGTACAGCCCGGCCTGTGCGACCGCGAGCTCGATCACCGAGCCGCCACCGGCGGCCAGCCGGCCGTACTCGTTGAAGCGGAAGGTACCGGCATCGACACTCGGCGCCTTGTAGGTCAGGCTCACCGCGGGCAGCGCCTGCTCGGTGTGCAGCACCGTCGTACCTGTCTTCACGTCCCAGGGGGCGTCGAGGCCCGGCAGCGAAAAGCCGACCGGCGCGTTGCGCTTGATCGCCTCGCTGCGGGCCAGCCAGAGGGCCCCGTTGACGGCCGACACCGCCGCCCGCGCGCGCTGGGCGGCGATCATCTCGCGAAAAGACGGTGCCGCCAGCGACGAGAGGATCGCGACCAGCGCGATCGTCACCGCCATCTCGATCAGCGTGAAGCCGCGCGCCGGCGCGCTGCTCGTGCTGCGTCGCTGCGGGCGGCATCGATCGGTTGGTCCGCTCACGTCACTTGCTCCAGTAGGCAACCGGCGACTTGGCGCCGACCTGGTCGACCGTCAGGGTCGGCTCGTTCTTCGCCATCTGCGCCGCCGACTGCGGAGTGGCGCGCACGGTGAACAGCGGCGGGTTGGCGGTGTTGTCGACGCCGACGATCTCGAAGCGGTAGTCGTTCCTGATCTCGTTGGGCGCCGTGAAGCCGAGGTCGGTGGTCGTCGTCGCGTAGGCCCGGCGGTCGAGCAGGTAGGTCTGCTGCCTGCCGGCGAGCTCGAGGAGCACGGCCTGTGCCGTCGCGCGCTTGCCGCGCCGGATGTAGTCGGTGTAGACCGGATAGGCGAGCGCGGTCAGGATCGCGATCACCGCGACGGTGATCATGACCTCGATCAGAGTGAAGCCGCGCAGTGCCGGCCGCCGAGGTCGAGCACGGGAATGCGAATGCCTGGAGCGCATGCGACCCATTCTGCGAATCGGGGCGCGATGCAAATGTGCGATTCGCACGTTTGCACGTGGGCCGGCGGGCCGCGCGGTAAGCGTCGGTATGGCGCGGCAACAGCCGGCAAACGGTTGGTGCAAGCCGTGTTGGCGCCCGCGACGTTGCGCGCGGTTGCGCGGTCGGCCGCGCGTCAGATGATCGCCAGCGGCGTCGCTTCGCGCGGCGGCGGGAATGCGGCGTCGATCGCGCGCAGCGCGCGCGCGTCGAGCTGCAGCGCGGACGCGGCGAGGTTCTCGCGCAGGTGCGGTGCCGCGGCCGCCTTCGGGATCGCCGCCACGCCGCGCTGGCGCAGCAGCCACGCCAGCGCCACCTGCGCCGCGCTCGCGCCCAGGCGCCGGCCGATCGCGGCGAGCGCGCCATGGCTCGCAAGCGCCGCCTGGTCGATCGGGCTGTAGGCCATCAGCGCGATGCCGTGCTCGGCCAGCCATGGCCGCAGGGCGAACTCGACGCCGCGCTGCCCGACCGAGTACCAGACCTGGTCGGCTGCGCAGTTCGTGCCGCCGTCGATCGCGAACAGCTCGCGCATGTCGTCGACGTCGAAGTTGCTCACGCCCCAGCGGCGCACCAGGCCGCGCGCGCGCAGCGCCTCGAACGCACCGACCGTTTCGGCCAGCGGGTGCGCGCCGCGCCAGTGCAGCAGGTACAGGTCGATGCTGTCGAGGCCGAGCCGGCGCAGGCTGCGCTCGCACGCGGCGACCGTGCCGCGCCGCGAGGCGTTGTGCGGGTACACCTTGCTGACGACGAACAGCTCGTCGCGCTGCACGTCGCCGGCGGCCAGCGCCGCGCGCAGCGCGGTGCCGAGAACGCGTTCGGCGCCGCCCTCGCCGTACATCTCCGCGCTGTCGAACAGGCGATAGCCCAGCCGCACGGCTTCGCGCACCGCGTCGACCTCGGCCGCGCGCGTGCGCGCCGACTCGCCCAGGCGCCAGGTGCCCAGGCCGAGCGCGGGCATCGACCCGCCGTCGGCGAGCCGCACGGCCCGCGGCGCCGGCGTCCCGGTCATGCGCGCATCATGCCGCGGCGCCGGCGCGATAGCGCTCGAGGGTCAGTCCCGCGAGGTCGACCTCGGGCTGGCGGCCGGAGATCAGATCGGCCATGACGCGCGCCGTGCCGGCGGCCATCGTCCAGCCGAGCGTGCCGTGGCCGGTCGCCAGATAGAGGTTACGCACGCGCGTGCGCCCGACGATCGGCGTGCCGTCCGGCGTCATCGGCCGCAGCCCGCACCAGAACGTGGCGCGTGCCACGTCGCCGCCATCGGGGAACAGGTCGCTCACGACGTGAGTCAGCGTGCGCCGGCGCGGTTCGTGCAGCGTCAGGTCGTAGCCGGCGAGCTCGGCCGTCCCGCCGACCCGGATGCGGTCGCCAAGCCGCGTCACCGCCACCTTGTGCGTCTCGTCCATCACCGTCGATTCGGGAGCGCCTGACGCGTCGGTGATCGGCACGGTGATCGAATAGCCCTTGACCGGATACACCGGCAGGGCCAGGCCGAGCGGCGCGAGCAGGCGCGGCGTGTAGCTGCCCAGCGCAACGAGGCAGGCGTCGCCGCGCAGCAGTTCGCCGCCCGCCAGCGCGACGCCGTCGACGGCGCCGCCGGCCGCGTGCAGCGACTCGATCGACGCGCCGAAGCGGAACGCGACGCCGCGCGCGGCCGCCAGCGCCGCCAGCTCGCGGCTGAACTTGTAGCAGTCGCCGGTCTCGTCGCCGGGCAGGCGCAGCCCGCCGACGAACTTGTCGCGCACGCG
>JBLMVT010000067.1:0-3258 GCA_050256835.1 Betaproteobacteria bacterium
CGGTTGAGCTGCGCCTGCTGGCGCGCCAGCTCGAGGCTGCCGCGCGCGGTGCGCTCCTCGCGCGCCAGCCGCCCGGCCAGTTCGCCCGACAGCAGCGTGATGACGAACAGGCCGCTGCCGACCAGCCCCGCCTGCGCCAGCTGCAGCGTCGCGTCGGCGCCGGCGAGCACCACCGTCGCGGCCGTGCCGAGCAGCATCAGCGTCAGGCCGGCGGCGGTGCCCAGCGCGAGCCGACGCGGGGTCAGCACGCCGGCCATCAGCACCGGCAGCACGATGAGCGGGACGTAGTTCAGCCCCGAAGACTGGCCGAAGATGTGCAGCAGCGAGAAGGCCAGCGCGTCGGTGCCGATCGTCGCCAGCCAGCGGCGCTTGTCCAGCCTGGCCAGCGGCTCGGTCGCCGGCGCGGCGCGCGAGCGCTCGTACAACCACAGCGCGAACGCCTCCAGCGCGTACAGCGCGCAGACCGCCTCGACCACGGCCGCGGCCCGCGCACCGGACAGCAGTGCCACCACCTGTGCGGCGACCAGCGCGACGCCGAGCGCGGCCCGCGCGCCGACGAAGGCGGCGTAGATGCGCTCGAAGCCGTTGACGCCCGAGCTGACGATGCGCCGCGCCTGGCGCGACAGGAAGGTCGAATCGCCGGTGGCCGCGTCGCCGCCGTGCCAGCCGCGGTCGAAACGCGACTCCGCCTCGTGGCCCGCCGGCAGGTCGTCGGCAGGTTCGGGCACCACGCCCATCACGCCGAACCAGGACTCGTCCTGCCGGATCGCGCGTGCCTGGGCGCGTGCGGCGCGGCGCCGTTCGGCGACCCGGCGCTCGGTGGCGCGCGAGGTCCAGCTCATCGCCCGGCCAGTTCGCGCTCGTGCTCGGCGCGGTGCGCCTCGCCGCAGTACAGGCCGCCGCGGCCGGGCAGTGCCTCGCCGCGCGGCAAGTGCAGGCCGCAGTGCGCGCAGCGCACCATGTCCTCGATCTTGCCCGCCGGCGGCGGCCGGCGCACCGCGCTGCGCCGGCCCGAGGAGCGCGCCAGCCACAGCACGATCACGAAGACGGCGAGGATGACGAGGTACTTCATCGGACCCTATATCGGCCGGTGCAGCAGCACCTCGAGCACGAAGCGCGAGCCGACGTAGGCCAGCAGCAGCAGCACGGCGCCGGCGTAGACCCAGCGGGTGGCGCGCCGGCCGCGCCAGCCAAACGCCGCGCGGCCGGCCAGCAGCCCGCCGAACACGACCCAGGCGAGGATCGAGAACACCGTCTTGTGGTCCCAGTGCCAGACGTCGGTGAACCACCAGCCGAACAGCATCGCGGCGGTCAGCGCGACGAAGCCCGCGAGCACGAACTGGAACGTCAGCCGTTCGAGCCGCAACAGCGGCAGACCGCGCGCATCGGCGGGCTGCGGTGCGGCGTGCTGGCGCATCTGCCGGTCGGCCGCGCCGAGCATGCCGGCGTGCAGCACGGCGGCGCCGAACAGCCCGTACGAGGCGATGCCGAGCAGCCAGTGCACCGGAGCCAGCGGCGCATGGTGGGCGAACAGTTCGCCGGGGAAGGCCCAGGCCAGCGCCACCGCGACCACGCCCAGGGTGGCGAGGGCTCGCCGCACGCGCTGGATCGGCACCAGCCGGCTCTCGACGACGTAGACGGCGAGCACCAGCCACAGCGTGATCGACAGCGCCGGCGCGAAGCCGAAGCGCACCCCCGGAACCGTGCGGCCGACGCCGGCCAGTTCGAGCCCGAGGGCCAAGCCGTGCGCCAGCCAGCCGACGACCAGCGCGACGCCGGCGACGCGCTCGGTGCGCTCGCTCGGCAACGCCGCCAGCGCATAGGCGAGCAGCGCGACCAGGGCAGGTACGGCGAGCGCGGCGTTCGGTGCGGTCAACTGCGCACCCTCGCGGCCGGCGTGGCATCGAACGATAAAATCATTGCGCGAGTTTACTTTCGCGGTCCGCAGCGCCGGCCCGCTCCCCGATGGCTTCCTCTCTCACCGACCGGCTGAGCCGCCTGGTCAAGACGATGCGCGGCCAGGCGCGCATCACCGAAGCGAACGTGCAGGACATGCTGCGCGAGGTGCGCATGGCGCTGCTCGAGGCCGACGTCGCGCTGCCGGTGGTGCGCGACTTCATCGCGCGCGTGAAGGAGAAGGCGCTCGGCCAGGAGGTCGTCGGCTCGCTCAATCCGGGCCAGGCGCTGGTCGGCGTGGTGCATCGCGAGCTGGCCGCGACGATGGGCGAGGGGGTCGCCGACCTCGATCTCGCGACGCAGCCGCCGGCGGTGATCCTGATGGCCGGCCTGCAGGGCGCAGGCAAGACCACGACCACCGCCAAGCTGGCCCGGCACCTGATCGAGAAGCGCCGCAAGAAGGTGCTCACGGTATCCGCCGACGTCTACCGCCCGGCGGCGATCGAGCAGCTGAAGACGGTGACCCGGCAGGCCGGCGCCGAATGGTTCCCGTCGAGCGCCGAGCAGACCCCGCTGGCGATCGCCCGCGCCGCGCTCGACCACGCGAAGCGGCACTACTTCGACGTGCTGATCGTCGACACCGCCGGCCGGCTGGCGATCGACGAGAAACTGATGCAGGAGATCCGCGAGCTGCACGCGGCGCTGAATCCGGTCGAGACGCTGTTCGTCGTCGACGCCATGCAGGGCCAGGACGCCGTCAACACCGCGCGCGCGTTCAGTCAGGCGCTGCCGCTGACCGGCATCGTGCTCACCAAGCTCGACGGCGACTCGCGCGGCGGCGCCGCGCTGTCGGTGCGGCAGGTGACCGGCGCGCCGATCAAGTTCGCCGGCGTCTCCGAGAAGCTCGACGGACTCGAGGTGTTCGACGCCGAACGCCACGCCGGGCGCTTGCTCGGCATGGGCGACATCGTCGCGCTGGTCGAGGAGGTGCAGAAGGGCGTCGACCTGCAGGCCGCGCAGAAGCTGGCCGAGAAGGTGAAGAGCGGCAACGCCTTCGATCTCGACGACTTCCTGGCGCAGATCACTCAGATGAAGAAGATGGGCGGGCTGGCCGGGCTGATCGACAAGCTGCCGGCGCAACTCGCCAGCAAGGCTGCGCAGCCGGGCGCGACCGACATCGACCGCGCCGAGCGCGACGTGCGCCGCATGGAAGGCATCATCTGTTCGATGACGCGCGAGGAGCGCCGCAAGCCCGAGCTGATCAAGGCCAGCCGCAAGCGCCGCATCGCCGCCGGCGCCGGCGTGCAGGTTCAGGACGTGAACCGCCTGCTCAACCAGTTCGGGCAGGTGCAGGGCATGATG
>JBLMVT010000068.1:0-2715 GCA_050256835.1 Betaproteobacteria bacterium
GGATCACCAGGAGATCTTGCCGTTCTCCAACGCCCTGAGAACGAACAGCCAGTCGCCGATGTCGTCAGGCGTCGGTGCATTCTTCTTGGTAAACGCCGTGCGCGAGTAGATGCAGACAGGCGCGTCCCTAGTCGGCACACCACTGCTGGGACAGGCCGGCAGAGGGTTCAGTGTTCCGCCATCGTCGTGTGAATAGAGCACGGCAGCATTCGCGATCTTTGCCCCGTTCGAAATCGTGCTCGCATCGCGGCGGAGTTCGATCGTCGCGAAATTGGCGAACAGGCCGCTGGCCGGCACGGTGAAGATGCCGGTGTTCGTCGTGGTCGTGTCACTCGTCAGCCCAACCGGCGCGACGGTGATGTCCACCTGCGCCGTAGTCAGGTTTTGCCCGGGGGGAATGCCCAGCTTCGCCAGCGCCGTCGGACTCAGATCCGTCCCCAGGGGCGCCAGCGCGGATGTGCCATTGCCCGTGAAGAAGGTGCCCCCAAAGCTGGGGATGTAGGTCAGGAACCCGGAGAGGATGTCGTCCGTCTGGGTCGTGACGAGACCAGTGGAGTCCGTCCCGGTGCACGGCGGGTTGGCTATCTGGAGGCCATTGCAGATGATCGACGACGGCGTGCCGGAGCTGTTGCCGCTGGCGTAGTCGAAGCTCCAGTTCAGGTTGATCGCGGCGTCGCTCGCCCAGGAATAAGCGTCCGACAGCGCCGGCGCGGCGAAGAGCACGACGAAGGTGTTGTTAGCGCCCGCCTTCATCTGCGCGAAGTTGCACTGCACCGAGGTGCCGCCGGGTGTGGTCGGAGTGCACGCCGTCGAGGGAATGGTTTCGACGTAGGTCGAGACAGCGCCGGCGTCACCGCCGGTGGACGTGAGGTCGCCCGTGACGGTCGTCGATGCCCCGAACTGGATGTTGTTGTTCGTGTTCCCCGAAGTGTTGGTGATGCTCACCTGGTAGGCCGCGTACGTCGTCAGGCCGGTCCGGCTGACCGACACCTGCGTCGGAATCTGCGTGACGGTGACGGTGAAGTTGGCGTTGGCGGCGAGGGCGGGGCCGGCGCCCGCCCAGCCGATCGCAGCCAGAGCCAGTGGCGCGACACAACGCCGCAGCCGCGAGCGCAACGAGTGGACGGATACAGGCGTCATTGAGCGAGCGGTGGTGGACATATGGATCTCCGGGCACGCGGACAATTTGAACCTCGAACTCGCCCACAACGACGCGGCCCCACCGCGCTGGAGCCGCACTCGAAACCGTGGACGACGACGCTGGCGGCCCCAACCGACCGCTCGCTTATATTTCCCGCAACATCCCGTTGCGTGAAGTAACGCACGGTGACTTACCGGCTTCGGCCTGTCAATCCCGCTCGCGCACCAAGTTCTAGGGATAAACGCTAAGTCACTGCACCAATTGCAGGCCACGCCCAGGGGCACCCCATCCGATCGCCCGGGGGCAGAATCGCGCCCCTATGGCCGCCCCGCTGCTCATGCTCGTCGCCTCGTTCCTGTTCGCGACGATGGGCGTGTGCGTCAAGCTCGCCTCGGCGCACTATGCGCCAGGGGAGATCGTCTTTTACCGCGGGCTGATCGGGGCACTGACGATCGCCGGGATGACGCGCTGGCGCGGCGGCAGCCTGCGCACCGCTGTGCCGGCGATGCACTTCTGGCGCAGCCTGTCCGGGGTGGGCGCGCTGGTGCTCTGGTTCTACGCCATCGCCCACCTGCCGCTGGCCACGGCGATCACGCTCAACTACATGTCCTCGGTCTGGATGGCGCTGTTCTTGATCGGCGGCGCGGTGATGCTCGGCGGTGCCGGCATGCGCGTCGACGGCCGGCTGGTCGGCACCGTGCTGGTCGGCTTCGCCGGGGTGGCGATGGTTCTGCGGCCGACCGTCGAGCACGAGCAGCTCTGGCCGGGCCTGATCGGCCTGCTGTCAGGCATGCTCGCGGCGCTGGCCTACCTGCAGGTGACGGCGCTCGGCCGCATCGGCGAGCCGGAGTACCGCGTCGTCTTCTACTTCTCGCTCGGCAGCGTGGCGGCCGGCCTGGCCACCATGCTGGCCGGCACGGCGCACCCGCACACCGCCACGGGCCTGGTGTGGCTGCTGGCCGTCGGCGTGCTCGCGACCGCTGCGCAGATGATGATGACGCGCGCCTACTCGATCGGCCGCACGCTGGTCAACGCCAGCCTGCAGTACCTGGGCATCGCCTGGTCGTTCGTCTACGGCGTGCTGGTGTTCGGCGACGCAATCCGGCCGCTGGCGCTCGGCGGCATGGCGCTGATCGTCGTCGCCGGCCTGGCGGCCATCGGCCTGCGCAGCCACACGCCGGCCGCCGACACGGCGCGCGCCGCCGCCGACTCCTGAAGGTCGCGAAATGAGCCACAAGACCCTCCTCGACGCCGCCACGCTGCGCTCTCATCTCGACGGCGCCGCGCCGCCCGTGCTGATCGACGCCGGCTTCGACCTCGCCGACACGGGCGCCGGCGAACGCGCCTGGGCCGCGGGCCACCTGCCGGGCGCGCACTACCTGCACCTCGACCACGACCTGTCGGGGCCGAAGAACGGACGCAACGGGCGCCACCCGCTGCCCGAACGCACCGCCTTCGCGCGGCTGGCCGGCGCGCTCGGCATCGCGCCCGGCCGGCAGGTCGTGGCCTACGACGCCCAGGGCGGGCCGTACGCCGCGCGGGTGTGGTGGATGCTGCGCTGGCTCGGCCACGAG
>JBLMVT010000069.1:0-9050 GCA_050256835.1 Betaproteobacteria bacterium
TCGGGTCGCGGCCCATCGCCTGCGCGACGTTGCGCATCGCCGCCAGGTCGGCCAGCAGCGGCACGCCGGTGAAGTCCTGCAGCACCACGCGCGCGACGACGAACGGGATCTCGTCGCTGCGCTCGGCGCTCGGCTTCCAGTTGGCGAGCTGCTCGACGTGCGCCGCCGTGACCTTCTGGCCGTCGCAGTTGCGCAGCACGCTCTCGAGCACGATGCGGATCGACACCGGCAGCCGGTTCACGTTCGGGAACCGCTTCGCCAGCTCGGGCAGCGAGTAGAGCCGCCCTTGAGCGCCGTCGGCGGTCTTGAAGGTCTTCAGGGTGTTGGCGTAGGCGTGGGGCATGGTGTTCTCTTCGGTGGTTGGTCGGGAAGGGCGGTCAGCGCGCCTTGGGCACGATGACCTTGAGCCCCTTGAAGTAGTCGCGGAAGAAAGCGTCGTCGCGCGTGATCAGCGCGTTGCACTGGAGCAGCGCGTGCGCGCCGATCAGGAAGTCGGCGACGACGCGCTCGCGTCGGCCGCCGCGGTCGCGAAAGCGCCGCTGCATGTGGCCGGCGCGCACCGCCGCCTGCTCGCTCGTCGGCAGGTAGCGCAGACCGAGCTGGGTCAGCGTCTCCATCGCCGTGTCGCGCGTCTCGAGCATGGTCTGCACCTCGGCGACGACGGCGTCGCAGACGACGAGGTCGCCGCCGGCGAGCGCGTCGCCGAGGCAGGCTTCCGAGGCGTCGGCGAAGCGCGCGTCGTCGGTCAGTACGTCGAGCAGCACCGAGGAATCGACCGCGATCACTTCGACGCCTTGTCCGGCGCTGGATAAGGGTCCCCCGGGGCGCGCCCGCGGATCGCGCGCAGCGCATCGTCGGTGCTGGTGTAGCCCTCGGCGAGCCTGTACTTGCCGCGCACCTTGCGCAGGGCGTCGCTCACGTCCTTGCGCAGCACGATGCGCCCGCCGTCGAGCTCGACCTTCAGCTTGGTGCCCTTGGTCAGGCCCAGGGCATCGCGGACGGCTTTTGGCAGGGTGATCTGCCCGCGTTCGGCCACCGTCGCTTCCATGTCGTTTCCCCGCCGTCAGTAGGAAAACAGTATACGTACTGCTGCTTACATACTTCAAGCGTGAGGGCAAAAAAGCCGGCTCACGGCCGGCTTCGGGCGAGGCGCCGCGGCGCTACTGCAGCGAGCTCGTCTTGACCGTCGTGCGCGCGGCTTCTTCGGCGGCCCGCTGGGTCGGGCTGCGGCAGGCGTCGACCAGCCGGTGGCCGCCCTTGGTGTCGATCAGCATCGACTTGACCGGGATCTGCAGCCACAGCGCGCCGGCCTTCTTGTCGACCAGCCGCACCGCGCCGGTGGTCGTCTCCTCGGGCACCATGGTGTAGTGGTGCTTGCCGAAGGCGACGCGGAAGTAGCCCGGGTGGTCGGGCACGGCGTCGACGTCGACGTTCTGGTTGAACTCGCAGTCGGTGCGACCGGTCTGGACGCGCTGGGCGATCTCGAGCTGGCTGGCGCTGATCGCCTCGGTGGTGTCGATCGCCAGCGCCAGCCCCTTGGCCTCGGACTGCAGTTGCTGGTGCGAGCTCGCTGCCTTGTGCCGGGTCGCCTTCTTCGCCGCGGGCTGGGTCGCGTCGGCGGCGTGCGCCAGGCCGGCGGCGCCGAGCACGAAGGCGGCCACGATCGCGGGCCGGAGGAAGGGTCGGGTCTTCATCGTCTGGGCTCCTGAAGGGGCTGCGAATGGCTGCATTGTGGGCCGCGCCATTGTGGCGGGCCGCCGGCCGCTGCAACCAATTGCGAGCGACGCTCGAAGGGCGATCGTGCGAAGTTCCGACGCGCCGCGGCGAACCGGCCGTGCCCGGTGACCTTCGTCACGAAAGTCGCACCGGCGAGCGCTGCGCGGCGGAAACAAATTCTTCCCGCGCGCCGAGCGCCGCGTTGGCGCGCCGCGACAGCGCACACCTCAATGCGAGCCGAAGAAGCGCAGCCGCACCTCGGCGGGCAGCGGCTGCTGGGTGCGGTGGGCGCGTTCCAGCACCTGCCAGAGGTAGCGGTAGCTGGCGCGGTCGTGCAGCCGCTCGGCGCCGCCGTGCAGGTGACGGATCGGCGCCCAGTGCGCGTCCTGGGCGGCGGTCAGGATCTCGATCGCCAGGTCGACTTCGGCCGCCGTCGGCGCGAACGCCTCGACGATCGGCTCGACCTGCGACGGGTGGATGCTCCACATCCGCGTGTAGCCGAACTCGGCGGCAGCGCGCCGCGCCGCGACCTGCAGCGCGTCGCTGTCGCGGAACTCGGTGACCACGCAGTGCGACGGCGTCTTGCCGTAGGCGTGGCAGGCGGCGGAGATTTCCAGCTTCGCACGCACCACCAGCGGGTGCTCGAACTGGCCCTGCGCCGTCATCGCCTCGAGCGGGATCGCGCCGCGATGGGCCGCCACGAAGTCCATCAGCCCGAACGACAGCGACTCGATGCGCGGATGCGCGGCGATCGCCATCACGTCGCGCAGCGCGCCGTGCGTCTCGATCAGCGCGTGCAGCGGAATGGCCCGCGCCAGGCCGTGGCGGTGGGCGGCGGCGTCGACGGCGTCGCAGGCAGCGGACAGCGACGCCGCGTCGCGCGGCTTGGGCAGCATCAGGTACGCCAGCCGCGCGCCGGCCCGGCCGACCAGCACGTCGAGCACGGCCTCGAAGCGGGGGTGGTCCGGCGGCAGGCCGCGCGCGCCGACGCGCCCGTGCACGTTCAGCTCGCCCTCGACCAGCGTGGCGATCAGCGCCGCGTGCTCGACCTCGCCGCCGACCGGCGCGCCGTCCTCGCAGTCGAGCGTGACGTCGAACACCGGCCCGAGCCGCGCCTGCAGCTCGAGGCTCTTGACCATGCGCAGCTCGGTGCCGGCGTAGTGGTCGCAGACCGGCAGCGCCGGGGCGAGCTCGGCGGCGTCGAACAGCGCCTCGCGCGGCCCGGGGACCGCGGCGTGCGGGCGTGCTGCCGGGCCGCCCATCGCAGTGGTCAGACGAGGTGCCTGACGCCGTCCTGCTCCTCGAGCAGCTCCTTCAGCGTGGCGTCGATGCGCTGCTGGCTGAAGGCGTCGATCGGCAGGCCCTCGACGAGCTTGTACTCGCCGCCGGCGGTCGTCACCGGGAAGCCGAACATCACGTCCTTCGGGATGCCGTACTGGCCGTCGGAGGCGATACCCATCGTCACCCAGCGGCCGTTGGTGCCGAGCGCCCAGTCGTGCATGTGGTCGATCGCCGCGTTGGCCGCCGACGCCGCCGAACTGGCGCCGCGCGCCTCGATGACCGCCGCGCCGCGCTTGCCCACCGTGGGCAGGAAGACGTCGCGGTTCCAGGCCTCGTCGGCGATCAGGTCCTTCACCGACCGGCCCTCGATCGTGGCGAACCGGTAGTCGGCGTACATCGTCGGCGAGTGGTTGCCCCAGACGCACAGCTTCTCGATCGCCGCCACCGGCTTGCCGGTCTTGGCGGCGATCTGGCTGGCCGCGCGGTTGTGGTCCAGGCGCAGCATGGCGGTGAAGTTCCTGCGCGGCAGGTCAGGCGCGCTCTTCATCGCGATCCAGGCGTTGGTGTTGGCCGGGTTGCCGACCACCAGCACCCTGACGTCGCGCGACGCCGCGGCATTCAGCGCCTTGCCCTGGGTGGTGAAGATCTGCGCGTTGGCCGACAGCAGGTCCTTGCGCTCCATGCCCGGGCCGCGCGGGCGCGCGCCGACCAGCAGCGCGTAGTCGGCATCCTTGAAACCGGCGGCCGGGTCGCTGTGCGCCTGCATGCCGGCCAGCAGCGGGAAGGCGCAGTCCTCGAGTTCCATCATCACGCCCTTGAGCGCCTTCTGCGGGCCCTCGGCGGGAATCTCGAGCATCTGCAGGATGACGGGCTGGTCCTTGCCCAGCATCTCGCCCGAGGCGATGCGGAACAGCAGCGCGTAGCCGATCTGGCCGGCGGCGCCGGTGACGGCGACGCGGACGGGTTTCTTGCTCATGGTCGGAGGCTCCGGGAGTGGTGAAATCGGCGGTGTCGCGGCGGCGGCCGGGCGGCCGGACCCAGGTCCTCAAGTGTAGGAGAGTTGGGGCCGGACGGGGCTGCGCGGCCGGCACGCGGGGGCGCGCGCCGCGCCCGCGTCGTTGGGCAGTCTTCTATATGACATCAGTCAACGGTTGCGGCGCTGCGCGGGCGGCGCGTACGGCAGAATCGGCACATGCCCGCCACCGCTCTGTCCCCGCGCTCGCCTGCCCCAGGCGCCGTCCTCGAGGCGCCGGCGTTCAGCCCGCTGTACCAGCAGATCAAGGGGCTGATCACGCGCGACCTGCAGGACGGCCGCTGGCGGCCGGGCGAGGCGATCCCGAGCGAGACCGAACTGGCCGCGCGCTTCAAGGTCAGCCAGGGCACGGTGCGCAAGGCGGTCGAGGAGCTGGCGACCGAGAACCTGCTGGTGCGCCGCCAGGGCAAGGGCACCTTCGTCGCCACCCACGCGGAGCGCAAGATCCAGTACCGCTTCCTGCGCCTGACGCCCGACCACGGCGACACCGGCCGGCGCCTGCAGCGGCGCGTCATCGACTGCCGGCGCCAGCGCGCGGGCGCTGACGTTGCGCGCGCGCTCGCCTTGCGCAGCGGCGACGCCGCCGTGCAGGTGCGCCGGCTGCTTCTGGCCGACGGCCGGCCGGTCGTGCTCGACGACATCTGGTTGCCCGGCGCGCTGTTCAAGGGGCTGACGGCCGAGCGGCTGACGGACTATCGCGGGCCGATGTACGGCCTGTTCGAGACCGAGTTCGGCGTGCGCATGATCCGCGCCGAGGAGAAGCTGCGTGCCGTCGCGGCCGACGCGGTGGCTGCATCGTGGCTCGTCCTGCCCGAAGGCAGCCCGCTGCTGTCGGTCGAGCGGGTGTCCTTCACTTATGGAGACCGGCCGGTGGAACTGCGCCGCGGTCTGTACGACACTCGCGAACACTTCTATCGCAACGAGCTGAGCTGAGGGCCGCTGCTGCGTTGCAATAAAATCGCCCGGTTTTCGCCGATGGTTTCAAGCGATACCGATTCGTCCCACGACGTTCCGAGGCTCCATGGATCCCACCCTGTCCCGACCGCGCCCCGTCTACCGCAACATCCACATCACGCAGATCGCGACCTACCGGCTGCCGCTGGCCGGGCTGGTGTCGATCCTGCACCGCATCAGCGGCGCGCTGCTGTTCGTGCTGTTGCCGTTCGTGGTCTGGCTGTTCGACCAGAGCGTGACATCGCAGGTTTCGTACGACCGCATGATGGCGGTGTTCGCGGCGGGTGCCGGGCCGCTGCCCGGCTGGCTCCTGAAGCTGGTCGTGCTGGGGCTGATCTGGGCCTACCTGCATCACTTCATCGCCGGCATCCGGCACCTGCGGATGGACATCTCGCACCACGCGGTCGATCTGCTGCCCGGCCGCCGTTCGGCGATCTTCACGCTCGCGGCGAGCCTCGCGCTCACCGTCGCGCTCGGCATCAAGCTCTTCTTCTGACACGCCATGAACAGGAACTACGGCTCGCAGCGGCTCGTCGTCGGCGCGCACTACGGCTCGCGCGACTGGCTCGCCCAGCGCCTCACCGCGGTGCTGATGGTGCTGTTCACCCTGGTGCTGCTGGCGCAGCTGCTGCTGTCGCCGGAGACGGGCTACGACCGCTGGGCCGGCGTCTTCGCCGCACAGTGGATGAAGGTGCTGACCTTCGCCGTCGTCGTCGGCCTCGCCTACCACGCGTGGGTCGGCGTGCGCGACATCTGGATGGACTACGTGAAACCGGTGTTCCTGCGCATCGTGCTCGACCTCGTCACGCTGGCCTGGCTGGTGGGCTGTGCGGGGTGGGCGGTGCAGGCGCTGTGGAGGCTTTAGATGGCGACGCGCACCACTTCCTCACTGCCGCATCGGCGCTTCGACGTCGTCATCGTCGGCGCCGGCGGCTCGGGCATGCGTGCTGCGCTGCAGCTGGCGCTGGCCGGGCTCAGCGTCGCGGTGCTGTCCAAGGTGTTCCCGACGCGCTCGCACACGGTGGCCGCGCAGGGCGGCATCGGCGCGAGCCTCGGCAACATGAGCGAGGACAACTGGCACTACCACTTCTACGACACCGTCAAGGGCGGCGACTGGCTCGGCGACCAGGACGCGATCGAATACATGTGCCGAGAGGCGCCGAAGGTCGTCTACGAGCTCGAGCACATGGGCATGCCGTTCGACCGCAACCCGGACGGCACCATCTATCAGCGTCCGTTCGGTGGCCACACGGCCAACTACGGCGAGAAGCCGGTGCAGCGCGCCTGCGCCGCCGCCGACC
Source organism: Betaproteobacteria bacterium (assembly GCA_050256835.1). GTDB lineage: Bacteria > Pseudomonadota > Gammaproteobacteria > Burkholderiales > Burkholderiaceae_C > JAMHWF01. The sequence continues at coordinate 6,286 of JBLMVT010000069.1, forward strand.
GCACCGGCCACGCGATGCTGCACACGCTGTACCAGCAGAACGTGCGCGCGCGGACCAACTTCTTCGTCGAGTGGATGGCACTCGACCTGATCCGCGACGCCGACGGCGACGTGCTCGGCGTCACCGCCCTCGAGATGGAGACCGGCGAGGTGCACGTCCTCGAGGCCAAGGTCACGCTGCTGGCCACCGGAGGCGCCGGGCGCATCTTCGCGGCCAGCACCAACGCCTACATCAACACCGGTGACGGCCTCGGCATGGCCGCGCGCGCCGGGCTGCCGCTCGAGGACATGGAGTTCTGGCAGTTCCACCCGACGGGCGTCGCCGGCGCCGGCGTGCTGCTTACCGAAGGCTGCCGCGGCGAGGGCGCGATCCTGCGCAACAGCAACGGCGAGCGCTTCATGGAGCGCTACGCGCCGCAGTACAAGGATCTGGCGCCGCGCGACTTCGTCAGCCGCTGCATGGACCAGGAGATCAAGGAAGGGCGCGGCTGCGGTCCGAACAAGGACTACATCGCGCTCGACATGACGCACCTCGGCGCCGAAACGATCATGAAGCGGCTGCCCTCGGTCTACGAGATCGGCCACAACTTCGCCAACGTCGACATCACCCGCGAGCCGATCCCGGTCGTGCCGACCCTGCACTACCAGATGGGCGGCATCCCGGCCAACATCCACGGCCAGGTGGTGGCGCCCAGGGGCGGCGAACCGAACGCGGTGGTGGGCGGCCTGTACGCGGTCGGCGAATGCTCATGCGTGAGCGTGCACGGCGCCAACCGGCTGGGCACCAACTCGCTGCTCGACCTGCTGGTGTTCGGCCGCGCGGCCGGCAATCACATCGTCGAGGCCGGCCTGAAGGGGCGCGCCCACAAGCCGCTGCCCGCCGACGCCGCCGACCACTCGCTCGCGCGGCTGGCGCGGCTCGACGCCAGCGGCTCAGGCGAATACGCTCAGGACGTGGCCAACGACCTGCGTCGCACGATGCAGCAGCACGCCGGCGTGTTCCGCACGCAGGCGCTGCTGGACGAGGGCGTGCGCCAGGTGGCGGCCATCGCGGAGCGCGTGAGGAACGTCCACCTGGCCGACAAGTCGCAGGTGTTCAACACCGCGCGCGTCGAGGCGCTCGAGGTCGAGAACCTGATCGAGGTGGCACGCGCGACGATGGCCTCGGCCGCCGCGCGCCACGAGAGCCGCGGCGCGCACACCGTCGACGACTACGGCGACAGCCCGGCCCATCCCAATGGCCGCAACGACGCCGACTGGCTCAGGCACAGCCTGTGGTACTCGAAAGATGACCGCCTCGACTACAAGCCGGTGCAGATGAAGCCGCTCTCGGTCGAGAGCATCCCGCCCAAGGTCAGGTCGTTCTGACTTCCAATCGCCAAATGACCAAGCGCAACTTCCAGATCTACCGCTACGACCCCGACAAGGACGAGCGGCCGCGCATGCAGACGCTCGAGGTCGAGCTGGACGGCAGCGAGCGCATGTTGCTCGACGCCCTGATCAAGCTCAAGGCCGTCGACCCGACGCTGTCGTTCCGCCGCTCATGCCGCGAGGGCGTGTGCGGCTCGGACGCGATGAACGTCAACGGCAAGAATCGGCTCGCCTGCCTGACGAACATGCGGACCCTGCCCGACCGGGTGGTGCTCAAGCCGCTGCCGGGTCTGCCCGTGGTGCGCGACCTGATCGTCGACATGACGCAGTTCTTCAAGCAGTACCACTCGATCGAGCCGTACCTGCGCAACGACACGCCGCCGCCCGAGAAGGAGCGCCTGCAGTCGCCCGAGGAGCGCGAGGAGCTGAACGGGCTGTACGAATGCATCCTGTGCGCGAGCTGCTCGACCGCGTGCCCGAGCTTCTGGTGGAACCCCGACAAGTTCGTCGGCCCGGCCGGCCTGCTGCAGGCCTACCGCTTCATCGCCGACAGCCGCGACACCGCCACCGGCGAGCGGCTCGACAACCTCGAGGACCCGTACCGGCTGTTCCGCTGCCGCACGATCATGAACTGCGTCGATGTCTGCCCGAAGGGCCTGAACCCGACCAAGGCGATCGGCAAGATCAAGGAACTGATGGTGCGGCGCACCGTCTGACCGCATGGACCCGCGACCGCTCGACCCGACCGCACTGAACCGGCTGCGCTGGCGCTGCCGGCGCGGCCTGCTCGAGAACGACCTGCTGATCGAGCGCTTCTTCGCGCGCCACGGCGCCGCCCTCGACGCGGCGCAGGCGCGCGCGCTGGAGTCGCTGATGGCGCTGGCCGACAACGACCTGCTCGACCTGCTGCTCGCGCGCACCGAGCCTTCGGGCGAGCTGGCGCGCGACGACGTGCGCGACGTGCTGGCCCTGTTGAGGACGCGCCATTGAGGGCGGCGCGAGCATCGCCTTAGAAACCATCGAGAGAGCCGCCGTGAAGGAACCGACCATGACCCCCTCCGACGTCAAAGCCACGCTGTCGTTCTCCGATGGCAGCCCGAAGATGGAATTGCCGATCTACAAGGGCACGCTCGGGCCCGACGTGATCGACATCCGCAAGCTGTACGCGCAGACGGGCAAGTTCACCTACGACCCGGGGTTCCTGTCGACCGCGGCGTGCAACTCGACCATCACCTACATCGACGGCGACAAGGGCGAGCTGCTGTACCGCGGCTACCCGATCGAGCAGCTGGCGGTGCACTGCGACTTCCTCGAGGTGTGCTACCTGCTGCTGTACGGCGAGCTGCCCGACGCCGGGCAGAAGCAGGGCTTCGTCGCGCGCGTGACCAACCACAC
>JBLMVT010000070.1:0-3049 GCA_050256835.1 Betaproteobacteria bacterium
GCACGACCAGCGCCGAGATCGACCCCTGCAACAGCGCCAGCAGCGACACCCGCGTGTTGCCGACCTTCCAGCGCACGCCCTCGAGCCAGTCGCCGATCAGCGGCATGGCGCCGGTGATCCACAGCACGACCGCGATCCAGGCGATCCACGACACGCTGCGCTCGACGACGCGGGTGACGCGCGAATGCGGGAAGGCGACGCGCAGCACGCCGACGGTGAGCCGGATCACGACCAGCGAGACCAGCACCGGCAGGACCAGCCGGAACACCGCCGGCGGGATCTCGGCCAGCAGCAGGCGGCTGGCCGCGAAGGCGAACAGCAGCGCGAGCACCGGGAACGCGACGCCGTCGAACAGCGAGCGACCGTAGAGCACGGACTCGCCGCCGTCGGAGCGCCCGCGCAGCCGCCGCGCGACGCCCCAGGCGCGCGCGAGACAGGCGGCGAGGACGCCGAGTTCCGTCAGCGCGCTGCGCTGGTGCAGCGATTCGAACAGGCGAACCAGCTCGGCGCTTTCGAGCGTGTTCGCCATCGGCCGTCAGGCGACGCCGGCCAGCACGCGCAGGTGCGCGGCCACGCTGCGCGCCAGCGCGCCGAGGTTGTAGCCGCCCTCCAGGCACGACACGATGCGCCCGCCGGCATGGCGGTCGGCAACGTCCTTGACGCGCCGCGTGATCCATTCGTAGTCGGCCTCGACCAGGCCGAGCTGGCCGAGGTCGTCGTCGCGGTGCGCGTCGAAGCCGGCCGACACGAAGATCATCTGCGGCCGGAACGCCTCCAGCCGCGGCATCCAGTTGGCCTCGATCAGCTCGCGCACCTCGAGGCCGCGCGTGTACGGCGGGATCGGCAGGTTGACCATGTTGTCGCCCTTGGGCAGCGCGCCGCTGTAGGGGTACAGCGGGTGCTGGAAGATGCCGACCATCAGCACGCGCTCGTCGCCGGCGAGGATGTCCTCGGTGCCGTTGCCGTGGTGCACGTCGAAGTCGACCACCGCGACGCGCGCCAGGCCGCGCACGTCGAGCGCGTGGCGCACCGCGACGGCGACGTTGTTGAGGAAGCAGAAGCCCATCGCCTGGTCGCGCGTCGCGTGGTGGCCGGGCGGGCGCACGGCGCAGAAGGCGTTGTCGACGGCCCCGTCGAGCACCGCGTCGGTCGCCGCCACCGCGGCGCCGGCAGCGCGCTGCGCGGCCGCCCAGGTCTGCGGGCAGGCGACGGTGTCGGGGTCGACGGCGCGCGGCTTGCCGCTTTCGCTCACCTGGCGCAGCAGCTCGCGCAGCTCGGCGAGGTAGCCGCCGGCGTGCGCCAGCGCGAGGTCGCGCTCGTCGACCAGCGGCGCGTCGCGGTGCTCGAGCGCGATGTCGAGCCCGGTGGCGAGCAGATGGTCGGCGATGGCGTCGAGCCGCTGCGGGCATTCGGGGTGGCCCTCGCCCATCTCGTGGCGGCGGCAATCGGCGTGGCTGTAGTAGGCGGTCGGCATGGGCGATCGGGCGGCAATGCTGCGCGGTCCGGTCAGCGGATTTCGGGTACCGTCGCTTCCGATGAACGAACACCTGTCGCGGCAACTGACCCAACTCGTCGACCAGATTAGCACGATCATCGTCGGCAAACGCCCGCAGATCGCCGACTGCCTGGCCTGCCTGCTGGCCGGCGGCCATCTGCTGATCGAGGACGTCCCCGGCGTCGGCAAGACCACCCTCGCGCACGCCCTCGCCGTCTCGCTGGGCCTGCGCTTCTCGCGCGTGCAGTTCACCGCCGACCTGATGCCCAGCGACCTCGTCGGCGTCAGCGTCTACGAGCGCAGCAAGGAAGCCTTCGTGTTCCACCCCGGACCGGTGTTCGCGCAGGTGCTGCTGGCCGACGAGATCAACCGCGCCGGCCCGAAGACGCAGAGCGCGCTGCTCGAGGCGATGGAGGAGCAGCAGGTCACCGTCGAGGGCGAGACGCGCGCGCTGCCGCGTCCGTTCTTCGTCATCGCCACGCAGAACCCGACCGACCAGCTCGGCACCTACCCGCTGCCGGAGAGCCAGCTCGACCGCTTCCTGATGTGCCTGACGCTCGGCTACCCCGACCGCGCCTCGGAGCGCGACCTGCTGGCCGGCGTCGACCGCCGCGACGCGATCGCGAGGCTGCGGCCCGTGATGAGCGCGGACGAGCTGCGCGCGGCGCAGCAGGCGGTGCTCGCCGTCCACGCGTCGGACGCCCTGCTCGACTACCTGCAGTCGCTGATCGCGGCGACGCGCTCGGGTCGCTGGTTCGTCGAGGGGCTTTCGCCGCGCGCCGGCATCGCCGTGCTGCGCGCGGCGCGCGCGCACGCGCTGCTCGACCGGCGCGACTACGTCGCCCCCGACGACATCCAGGCAATCCTCGCACAGACCGTCGCGCACCGGCTCACGCCGGTGCCCGGCAGCGGGCGCGGACGCGCCGAGCAGGTGCGCGCGCTGGTCGAGGCGGTGCCGATCCCGTGAGCCCCACGCCCTGTCATGCCGGCGCAGGCCGGCATCCAGTGCCGTCGATACTTGGATCCCGGCTTTCGCCGGGATGACATCGATGCACGCCCTCGACGTCCTCAGGCTGCCGCTGCACCCGCTGCAATGGCTGGCCGCGCGTGCGCGACGGCGCTTTCGCGCCTGGTGGATGGCGCGCACGCCGAGGAGCGACACCCACCTGCTCAGGCAGTCGAACATCTACATCCTGCCGACGCGCGCCGGGCTGATGTTCGGCGCCACGCTGCTGGTGCTGCTGCTGGCGTCGATCAACTACCAGCTCAACCTCGGCTTCCTGCTCACCTTCCTGCTCGCCGGCAGCGGCGTGGTGTCGATGCACGTCACGCACGCCACCCTGCGCGGGCTCACCTTGCGGCTGCGCCCGCCCGCGCCGGTGCACGCCGGCGACGCTGCGCCGCTCGAGATCGTGCTCACCAGCCCGGGCTCCGCGCGCTACGGCATCGGCCTGCGCGCCGAGACGGCGAGTCCGGGCTCGTTCAGCTGGATCGACGTGCCGGCGCGCGGCCAGGCAGTCGCGCGCGTCAGCTTCGTGCCGCTGCACCGCGGCC
>JBLMVT010000071.1:0-4951 GCA_050256835.1 Betaproteobacteria bacterium
AGCCGACGAGGCGGCGGCCTGCGCCCCGGCGGTGCTGCCGCTGGGCGGCGGCCAGCGCCTGCTGCTGTTCGCCTGGACCACGCCCGACAGCGGCGTGCCGCTGGCGTGGGCCGCCGAAGGCCACGCCGGCGGCGTCGCTGTGCTGCCGCGGCTGGACGAGCGCGCGACGCAGGTGGTGGCCCGACAGGTGCAGGCCGCGCGCCGGCCGGGGGACCTGGTCGTCGTGTCGCTGCACTGGGGCGGCAACTGGGTCGACCTCGTGCCGTCCGAACAGCGCCGCTTCGCGCGCCGACTCGTCGAGCTCGGCGTCGCCGACGTCGTGCACGGCCATTCGGCGCATCACCCGCTGCCGATCGAGGTGCATGGCGGCCGGCCGATCCTCTACGGCTGCGGCGACCTGATCAACGACTACGAAGGCATCGGGCCGCGCGGCCGGCTGCGCAGCGACCTCGGCTGCCTGTACGCCCTCACGCTGGCGCGCGGCGACCATCGCCTGCAGCGGCTGGCGATCGTGCCGTTCCAGCTGCGGCGCTTTCGCCTCGGCCACCCCAGCCCGGCGGCCGAGCAGTGGCTCGAGCGCCTGCTCGACGAGGGTTGCCGCTCGCTGGGCACGTCGCTCGAGCGCGCCGGGCTCGACGGCTGGCAGCTGCGCTGGCGCTGAAACCTCGCTCGCCGCGCGACACTCGCGCCATGCTGTACGCGCTGGCGGCCGACGCCGTCGTCTGGCTGCACGCCGCCTTCATCGCCTTCGTCGTCGCGGGCGGCGTGCTGCTGGCACGCTGGCCGCGCGCGGCATGGCTGCACCTGCCGGCCGCTGCCTGGGGTGCGTGGATCGAGTTCTCGGGCGCGGTCTGCCCGCTGACCCCGCTGGAGAACCGGCTGCGCGCGCTCGCCGGCGAGCGCGGCTACGCCGGCGGCTTCGTCGAGCACTACCTGCTGCCGCTGATCTATCCCGCCGCGCTGACGCGCGAGGTGCAATTCGTCCTCGGCGCCGTGGTGATTGCGCTCAACGCGCTGGCCTACGGGTGCTGGATCAGGCACCGGCGCGCGGCCGCGCGAGCGATCAGAAGTGGTGCTTGCCGACGCTCACGCGCTTGGCCTGGCGGCCCTCGGCGGCGACCTCCGGGATGAACTGCACGTCGGTGCCGACCTCGAGCTGGGCGAAGTCGACGCCGGCGAGGTTCTCCGGGCCGAACCAGTACTCGTCGCCGTCGGCCGCGCGGATGAAGCCGCAGTGGCCATCGTCGGCAAAGCGCACCACCTGGCCGTGCAGCGGCTCGGGGTGCTGCTTTTCCTGCCCGCGCACGCGGCGCACGCGGTCCTGGAGCTGGCGCTTCATGCTGTCGAAGGCGTCGCGCAGCGCGACGTAGACGTCCTCGTCCTGCACGCGGTCGACCATCAGCTCGCGGCCGGGCAGCGTGACGTCGATGCGCACGGCGAACGGCCGGCCCTGCTGACGGTGCTTGTGCAGCAGCTCGATCGTCACCTTGCAGGCCATCAGGTCGGGCACGAACTGTTCGAGCTTGAGCGCCTTCTCGCGCGCGGCGGCCTCGACCGCGTCGGAAGGTTCGAGGCCGAGGAAACGGATGTCCGGAGGTTGGATCATGATCGTTGGCGGGTCAGGAATGGGCGGGAAAGCCGACGCTGTGTGCGAGCGCGATGCGCTGCGTGGGCGCCAGGCCGAGGGCGTGCGCGAGGCGGCGGCGGTCGACCAGGCCGCGCACGACGCAGCCCAGTCCGCTGGCCGCGCAGCACAGGTAGACGTTCTGCGCGATGCAGCCGGCGTCGCAGCCGGCGAGGAACTCGCGCTCGTCGGCGCGTGCGCCGCTCATGCGCGCGAAGTCGGCGACGTAGACGAGGTTGAGCGGCGCGCTGGCGACGAAGTCCTGCACGCCGGTGTCGGCTCGCAGGTCCAGCGCGCTGACGAGCACGAGGCGGTGCGCCGGCGCGTCGTAGCGGTAGGCGCCCTCGGCGAGCACGGCGTGGACGTCGATCTCGCGCCAGTCGTGCGCCGACGGCGCGGTGCGCCCGCCCTGCGCGCGGTTGACGCCGAAGGCGGCCCACAGCAGCGTCGACAGCAGCGACAGCGGCAGCGGGTCGGCGTGGAACTCGCGCGTGCTGTGGCGCGCGCGCAGCGCCTGCTCGAGGCCGGCGTCGCGCGGCAGTGCGGGCGGCGGCAGCGCCACCGTGTCGGTTCCGAGGTCGAGCGGGAGCGTGGACATATGGCCCTCCTCTCACAGGTCGATGACGCGCGCCAGCGCGGTGCCCGGGGCGAACGATTCGCCGGCCGGGACGAGGATCTCCTCGAGCACGCCGGCATGCGGCGCCGGGATGTCGAGCCGCTCGTGCGCCAGCACCGCGCGGCCCAGCGGCTGGCCGGCGTGCACCACGTCACCCTCGGCTGCCAGCCAGCATTCGACACGGGCACGGTCGCCGGCCTCGACCGACTCCCAGCGCAGCGGGTCCAGCACCACGTCGCTCATCGAAGACTTCCTCCTCGTTGGGACGACGATGCATCGGTCGACCTCGTCCGGCCCTGAGAAATGTCAAGGCAGGCGCGGCGAAGCGGCGCAAAGAATGCTGCCGGCTCGCGCCTCGGCGGCCGCATGGAAGGAAGCGCGATGTACAAGACGATCCTGGTTCCCGTCGACGGCAGCGCGACGGCGCTGCGCGGGCTGCGCGAGGCGCTCGGCTTGGCGGCCGAGCAGAAGGCGCGGCTGGTGCTGCTCAACGTGGTCGACGACTACCCCATCCTCGCCGAGATGGCGCCGGCCGTGAACTACGAGGAAGGGCGCCGACGCCTGCTCCTGCGCGGCGAACAGGTGCTGAAGGACGCCGGCAGCCTGGCCGCCGAGGCCGGCGTGCCGTGCGAGGGGGTGCTGCGCGAGGTGACCGCCGAGCGCACCGCGGACGCCATCGTCGAGGAGTCGAAGAAGCGCGGCTGCGACCTGATCGTCATGGGCACGCACGGCCGCCGCGGGTTCAACCGTCTGGCGATGGGCAGCGACGCCGAACTGGTGCTGCGCCTCACGCCGGTGCCGCTGCTGCTGGTGCGCGCCGAGGAACAGCGGGGCTGACCCATGATCGAGGCGCATACCCATCTCGCCTATGCGCCGCGCGGCGCGGGGCTGCTCTACGCCGTGCTGTGGTTCGCCGAGGGACCGGATGTGTTCGGCTGGTACATCGGCTCGCGCGACGGCGTCGCCGAGGCGAGCTGGTTCGTGCTGCCCGACCACTACAGCGCACGCACGGCGACGCTGTACCGCTCGCGCGCCGACGACCTCGACGGCGAGTGGGTCGAATGCGGTGCGCGCGGCGAGCAGCCGCTGCCGCGCTCGCCGGTGCCGCAGGCGCTGCGCGGCGAACTCGGCCGGTTGCAGGACGCCTTCGTGCGCCACTGGCTGTTCTTCGACGACGACGCCGACGCCGCCGTCGAAGCGCGCGCCTACGAGCGCGGGGACCTGCCGGTGCGCCACGTCAACATCCGCGCCGAGCGCCTGGGCAAGCTGCAGACGGCGGCGGCCGTCTGGCGCTACGACAGCCACGGCGCCGATCACCGCGTGCTGATGCAGCTGTCGCGGCGCTGGCCGCTCGACGCGCGCGTCGAGGAGGATTGACGCCGATGCCCTGGAGCGCGGACCGCTATCCGCCGTCGATGGACCACCTGCCGCCGGTGGTCCGCCTGAAGGCGATAGAGATCGCCAACGCGCTGCTCGACGAGGGCATGGACGAAGGCAAGGCGATCCGCATCGCCATCGCCAAGGCCAAGCAATGGGCGGCGCGCCACGCGGCGCGCTGGCCGCTCTAGCATTCGCTAGGCGCGCACCCTGAAGCGCCCCTCGAGCGCGGCCAGCATCTCCATGATGCCGGTGTATTCCAGCTCGCTCATCGGCAGCATGGCCGCGCCGAAGAAGCCCTGGCGGCGCATGTCGATCGCCTTGGCCGAGACGCGCCGGCGCACCTCGTCCCAGAACGGATGCGCGAAGGCATCGAGCGCCTCGGTGAGCCGGCCCTCGTGCACCGACAGCGCGGCGCAGCTGACCAGCGGCGGGCCGTCGAACCAGCTCGTGCCGCAGTCCTGGCGCACCGGCATGAGCGGCATCTGGTGCGATCCGCGCATGCCGCCGGCGACGAAGTGCCCGGTGGCGAACGGCGCCAGAACCTCGCCGGTGGCCGGGAAGTTCATCTGCGTGCGCACCAGCATCACCGGGTCGTCCTTGCCGGTGTACTTGCCGGCGATGTTGTGCAGCCGCGAGGTCGCCACCGCCGCGGCGATCTCGCCGGTGGCGCGCGAATGCACCGACTCGACGACGAAGCGCTCGGGGTCGCGCAGCAGCGCCGCGATCTCGTAGAGCTGGTGCGGCGCCTCCAGCTCGATCACGCGGTCGCCCTCGGTGTGATTGACGTCCATGATCGTGAAGCGAAAGCCCTGCGCGATCTTCGGCGAGAGGATCAGCCCGGGCGTCGTCATCGGATCGGCGAAGGCGAGGTACAGCGGCAGGTTGAACGCGCCGGGGTCGGTCTTGTCGGCGGCGAAGAACAGGAACGGCTCGCTCGGCCGCTCGTCGATCTCCATCTCCGCCACCGCCGGGCCCATGCCCTTGACGTTGCCCGAGAAGGCGTCCTTCAGCAGGTCCTGCCCGGCCCCGTACAGCCCCTGCGCGCGCGCCACCTGGGTGCCGGCGACGAAGGCGTCCCACGCCAGCTTGTGCACCTGCGCGTCGCCCGGTCCGCGACGGTGCGTCATCAGGATGGCGATGTCGTCGCCGGTGTGCGAGATGCGCTGGTCGACGAGCAGGCCCTCGCCGTGGCGCGCGACGTGGTCGCGCACCGCGGCGAGCAGGCGCTGCGACGGCGCGATGTGCCCGCCGATCGAGCCGACGTCGGCCTTGATGACCGAAAGCGTGAGTTTCACGGCCGCTCCTTCACGGCCGGGCGAGCGGCGCGCGCA
>JBLMVT010000072.1:0-2632 GCA_050256835.1 Betaproteobacteria bacterium
GCGCGCAGATCGGCGCGCACGGCTTCGTCGGCGAGGGCGCGGTGGTCGGGGCCGGCACGCGCCTGGCGCCGCAGGTGACGCTCGGCGCACGCTGCCGCATCGGCGCGCGCGGCATTGTCCACGCCGGCGTGGTGATCGGTGCCGACGGCTTCGGCTTCGCGCCCGACGGCGAGCGCTGGGAGAAGATCGAGCAGCTCGGCGCCGTGGTGATCGGCGACGACGTCGAGATCGGCGCCAACTGCTGCATCGACCGCGGCGCGCTCGACGACACCGTGATCGAGGACGGCGTCAAGCTCGACAACCTGATCCAGGTCGGACACAACGTCCGCATCGGCGCTCATTCGGCGCTCGCCGGCTGCGTCGGCATCGCCGGCAGCGCGACGATCGGCCGGCACTGCGCGATCGGCGGCGGCGCCATCGTGCTCGGCCACCTGACGCTGGCCGACCACGTGCAGGTCTCGGCGGCGACCGTCATCACGCGTTCGATCACCAAGCCGGGGCTGTACAGCGGCGTGTTTCCCTTCGATGACAATGCGGCCTGGGAGAAGAACGCCGCCACCCTGCGCCAGCTGCACGCCCTGCGCGAGCGGCTGCGCGCCCTGGAAAAGAGATGATGGACATCCACGCGATCCTCGAGCGGCTGCCGCACCGCTACCCGATCCTGCTCGTCGACCGCGTGCTCGAGCTCGAGAAGGGCGTGCGCATCAAGGCGCTGAAGAACGTCAGCATCAACGAGCCTTTCTTTGGTGGCCACTTCCCGCGGCGCCCCGTGATGCCCGGCGTGCTGATGCTCGAGGCGCTGGCGCAGGCGGCGGCGCTGCTGTCGTTCGAGACGATGGGCGCGGCGCCCGATGACAAGACGGTGTACTACTTCGCCGGCATCGACGGCGCGCGCTTCAAGCGCGTCGTCGAGCCGGGCGATCAGCTCGTGCTCGACGTCGCCATCGACCGCGTGCGCGCCGGCATCTGGAAGTACCGCGCGCGTGCCAGCGTGGGCGAGGAACTCGCCTGCGAGGCCGAGCTGATGTGCACGATGCGTCGCGTGGGGGTGTGAGGGCGATGGCGGTTTGCCGCCCGTTGCGGACGTTCGGCGCCCGCTCGCGGACGGTCGCTGCGGGCAAAGGGGCTGGCGAGCCGACCGCTCCATCTATGCGGAGCAGCCCGCCTGCCCGCCGCTTTGCTCGCGCCACGAACACCGCAAAGCGGACGTCCGCGACCGTCGCCGACGGGCCGGCTGCGGTCCGTCGCCGCGGATTTCGAGCATGACGGCGATCCATCCGGCGGCGATCGTCGACCCGAAGGCGCAGCTCGACCGCGGCGTCGAAGTGGGCCCATACGCGGTGATCGGGCCGGAGGTGCGAATCGGCGCCGGCACGAGCGTCGGTGCGCACTGCGTGATCGACGGCCGCACGACGATCGGCCGCGACAACCGCATCTTCCCGTTCGCCGCGCTCGGCGCCGCGCCGCAGGACATGAAGTACGGCGGCGAGCCGACCGAGCTGGTGATCGGCGAGCGCAACACGATTCGCGAGTTCTGCACCTTCAACCGCGGCACGGTGCAGGACGCGGGCGCGACGCGGATCGGCAACGACAACTGGGTGATGGCCTACGTGCACCTCGCCCACGATGTGCAGCTGGGCTCGCACACCATCCTTGCCAACAACGCCACCCTGGCCGGCCACGTGCACGTCGGCGACTGGGCGATCGTCGGCGGGCTGAGCGGCGTGCACCAGTTCGTGCACATCGGTGCGCACGTCATGACGGGCTTCCAGAGCCACGTCTCGCAGGACGTGCCGCCGTTCATGACGGTCTCCGGCAACCCGCTGGCCGTGCACGGCTACAACGCCGAGGGGCTGCGCCGGCGCGGCTTCTCGCGCGAGCGTATCGCCCAGGTCAAGCAGATGCACCGGCTGCTCTACCGCGACGGCCTGACGCTCGAGCAGGCCAGGGACGCGATCGCGGCGCTGCGCGGCGCGCTGCCCGAGGGCGACCCCGACGTGCAGGCGATGCTCGACTTCCTCGCCGCCTCGTCGCGCGGCATCGCGCGCTGAACATGCGTCTCGCGATGGTCGCGGGCGAGGCGTCCGGCGACCTGCTCGCCGCGCTGCTGCTGCAGGGGCTCAAGCGCCGCTGGCCGGCGCTCGACGCGCACGGCATCGGCGGCCCGAAGATGGCTGCCGAAGGCTTCACCGCCTGGTGGCCGCACGAGCGGCTGGCCGTGCGCGGCTACGTCGAGGTGCTGCGCCACTACCGCGGCATCGCGGCGATCCGCAGGGCGCTCGCCGGGCGGCTGCTCGCCGAGCGACCCGACGCCTTCGTCGGCGTCGACGCGCCCGACTTCAATCTCGGGCTCGAAACGCAGCTCAAGCGCGCGGGCATCCGCACGATCCACTTCGTCAGCCCGTCGATCTGGGCCTGGCGCGGTGGGCGCATCGACCGCATCGGCGCGGCGGTCGACCTGATGCTGTGCCTGTTCCCGTTCGAGCCGGCGATCTATGACCGGCGCGGCATCGCGGCGCGCTACGTCGGACACCCGCTGGCGGACGCGATCCCGCTCGAGCCGCCGCGCGCGGCGGGGCGCGCCGCGCTCGGGCTGCGCGCCGACGAGCCGGTGGTCGCGCTGCTGCCGGGC
>JBLMVT010000073.1:0-4846 GCA_050256835.1 Betaproteobacteria bacterium
AGCAGCGCCAGCGCGGTCGCGACGACCCACAGCGGGATGCCGCTGGACAGCGGGCTGGGGCGCGCCGTCACGCCCTGCCAGCGTGGCGACAGGCCGGGCTCGAGGCTGCGGCCCTGCTGCAGCATCTGCGCGAGCCGGTTGCGCACGCCCTCCAACTGCGAGCGTCCGTTCTCGACCACGCGGTAGCGACCCTCGAACCCCATCGCGAGCGCGACGTACAGCAGTTCGAGCAGGTTGCGGTTGGCGGCGACGTTCTCGGCCAGCTTGGACATCAGCTGGAATACCTTCTCGCCGCCCCAGGCCTCGTTGTGGAACTGCACGAGCAGGCTCTGCGCCGACCACACGCCCGAGCCGCCCCAGGGCGTGTCGGCGGCCGACTCGTCGAGCAGGGTGCACAGGACGTAGCGCGCCGCGATCACCTGCTCGTTGGGCAGCCCGGCGGCGCGCGCCTGCGCCTCGAACTTGCGGATGCCCTCCGCGAGCGCGTCCTTCAGGCCGGCCGGGTTGGGATGCCGGGCGGTCGCGCGGATGCGCGGCGCGGCGTCGAGCAGCGGCGCGGCGGCGGAGACCAGCGGATTGAGGCTCGCCGTCATCAGCGCATCGAGCGACAGCGGGGCCTCGCGCGCCGCGGCACCCGCCGGCGCGGCGGCCGGCGCCTGCGCCGGCTTCGCCGCGCGGCCGGCGCTCGGCTTGATGACGGTGCGCTCGGACTCGAAGGCCGAGAACGGATCGCTGTTGTCGCTCATGGTCGCCTGTTCTCCCGGTCAGCCCCGCATCGGCACGCGACTCACGAGCGGATCGCCCAGAACTCCAGTTCCAGCCCGGGGAAGTCGCCGGCGATGTGCATCGCCAGACCGCCCGAGGTCTCGAGCTGGCGCCACATCTCGCTGCCGCGCGTCTCCAGCTCGAAGTAGTTGAAGCCTGCGTGGTAGGGAATCTGTCGCGGCGCGACGGGAAGCGGCTTGAGCGCCACGCCGGGCAGCTGCAGGTTGACGAGGTCGCGGATGCGCTCGGCCGGGCCGATCTTGACCTGCGTCGGGAAGCGCGCGCGCAGCGCCTCGCCCGGCATCTGCGCCGTGACGGCGAGCACGAAGCTGGCATTGCGCTGCAGCTCGACGTCGGGGATCAGCGCGACGCGAACGCCGTACTTGCGGTCCTGCAGCTCGATCGGGATGGCGGTCTGCTCGAGCACCATCGACAGCGACTGGCGCAGGTCGTCGATCACCGGGCGGAAGCTCGGCGCCAGATCGTCGTGGCGGTACTCGCCGTAGGGTGCGGGGCGCCGGCGGTCGCGGAACGTCGCGAGATCGCCGGCGAGCGTCAGGCAGGCGGCGTACAGCCGCTCGGGGTGCAGCAGCGAGACCTGCGCGAGGTGCGCGAACAGCGGCTCGTTGCGGTTCACGGCTTCGAGCAGCAGGAAGTCTGCGATCTCGCCGACGCCGGCGCGTCCCGGCTGCGCCAGCCGCCCGGCGAGCGCCTCGCCGCGCTGGTGCAGCAGGCCGTGCAGTTCGCGCACGTATCCGTCGAGCACGGCGTTGCCACGCGCGTGCAGCATCGGCGGCACGTACTGTGCATCGAGCAGGACGCGGTTGTCCGCGCGGCGCTCGACCAGCCGCACCACGCCGAGCGCGGCGTGACCCTCGCCGGCGTCGCGGGCGAGCATCAGGCGCAGGTTGAGGCGGCCGACCTGAAGCGGTGCGTCGCGCTGCGCCGGCGCGTTGCTGTCGCCGACCTGCACCTCGGTGACGCTGTAGCGCGGCACGTTCGAACCGGCAGGGCCTTCGGCGTCACTGTCCGCGATGCCCGGCCGCTGCAGCGGCGCGGCGAGCGCGATGACTTCGTTGCGCGCGTCGACCGGCACGTCGAAGGCAGGTGGTGCGGCATCGTTGCCCGGCCAGGAGAACAGCGTGCCGTCGGGCAGCATGCCGTGCGCAGCGGTGAGCGCGATCTTGCCCAGCGCGAGTGCAGCCTCGTCGACGCTCAGGGCGACGAAGCCCCACCCATACGCCGACGTCGCCGCCAGCCGCTGGCGCAGCTGGAAGTCGAGCCAGCGGTCGTGCTGCTGGAAGTGCTGGGGCTGGAGGAACATGCCCTCCGTCCAGACCACCTTGCTGTTCCACGTCATCGTTGATCGCCGAAAACAGGGTCGAGACTCGGTGGCCGTGAATGGCTCGACCGACCGTACGCTGCTTCGCCCTCCCCGCGCAAGCTCGCCGAAATGTACTCGATGCACCACCCGTGCGGCGGTCCTTGCCGCACATTGCGCGACATGGCTGCCCACCCGGTCGCGGGGCCCGGCGCGCATGGCCGGCGCGATGCGTTGTGGCTATCATCGGCGCCCATCGACCGCGGGCCACACGGAGTTCTACCGATGAATTCGATTCGAGCACGCTGCACCACGGGCTATCTGCTGCTGGTGGCCGGCATGCTGGCGTTTGGTTCGACCTACGCACAGGACACCGACAACCCGGCAGCCGGGTCCGATGCGATGGACCTCGGCGCCAAGGTGCCGGACGCCAAGGTCGTCAAGGAAGGCCTGTTTCCCGAGGATTCGTGCAAGGAACTCGAAGCAAGCGGCTTCCGCTGCATGGGCGTGAAGCCGGCGATCCGCTTCTCGTTGCCGGCGTCGACCTTCAAGCTCGGCTCGGCCGACCTGCCCGAATTGCTCAAGGAGCAGCTCGACGTGTTTGCCGAGGTGCTCGGCTCCAAGCGTGGCACCGGCCGCAAGGTGCGCATCGTCGGACATGCCGACGCCTCCGGTACCGCCGAGGGCAACCAGCAGCTGTCGCTGCGTCGCGCCGAGGCGGTGCGCAGCTACCTCGTGCAGAAGGGCGCCGATTCGAAGATGCTGAGCGTCGTTGGCGTCGGCGCGGCCGAGCCGAAGAACGCCGCCGACCCGCTGTCGGGCGAGAACCGCCGGGTCGAGATCGGCCGCGAGAAGTAGCCGAGCTCGGCCTACGGGATCATGTGGGTCATCTGACCCGGCACGGCGATCTGGATCACGCCGCCCCAGGTGCACATCAGCTTGGAGGTGTTGTCCAGCGCCGGCATGTTGGCGATCTGGACCGTCGGTGCGCCGGGCGCCCAAGGCGCCGGGGTGACCGGTACGCAGGGCATCGGCGTCAGCACGCCCATCGCAGCCGCCGTGGCCGCGGCGACGCTCGGGTTGGCCGGGCAGGTGCACATACCGAACGGCATGATGTTCACCATCGGCACGTGATCCATGATGTTGGCCGCCGGCACGTTGCTGGTCAGCGTGCGGTTGACCGGCAGCACCACCAGCGAACTCGGCGCCACCCCGAAGCTGCATTGCAGGGTCGCACCCATGCAGGTCTGGATCGGCATCCGCGCGTCTCCTCGGTCAGTCCGGCGTCGACCCGGCGTCGCGGATCCACACCGTCAGTGCGCTGAAGTTGTCGTGGCGCGGCTTGTGCGCCGCGTTGTGCAGCACCAGTGCCTCCAGTTCGTCGAGCCAGCGGTGCGGATCGCCGGCGCGAGCGAGCGAAGCCTGCAGCTCGGCGTCGTCGACGTATTCCCACAGGCCGTCGGTGCACAGCAGGAACACGTCGCCGGCCTGCAGCGGCCACGCCGATGCACTGACGGCGACCTGCAGCTCGTCGTCCTGCGTGCCGAGCGCCGACAGCAGTTCGCTGCGCTGCGGATGCGTGCGCAGGCCCTCGGGCGCGAGCATGCCCGCCTCGACCAGCGACTGCACGAGACTGTGGTCGCGCGTGTGCTCGACCAGCGCGCCGCCGCGAAACGCGTACAGGCGCGAGTCGCCGGCATGGCCCCAGTGGGCGGCGCCGCGCGCCAAGTCGACGAACAGGGCAACCACGGTGGTGTGCATGTCCTGCCGCACGGTGTCGGGGACGCGCTGGCGCAGGACCTCGCGGTTGGCGTCGACGATCAGCGCGCGCACCGCGTCGGCGGAGACCACCGGCGCCTCGATGCAGCGCTCGATGATGTAGCGCACGACCAGCCGCGAGGCGATGTCGCCGCCGCCGTGGCCGCCCGCGCCGTCGGCGACCACGCAGCACAGCTGGTCGCTCGAATGCCAGTGGCCGCAGGCGTCCTCGTTGTAGTCGCGGCCGCCCTGGCGCGAGAGGATGGCCAGCTCGAGCTGCAGTGCCGACGCGGGCACGGCGCCGGCGTCGACCAGCGGCGGCAGCGCGCTCATCGGGACACCCCTGACGCGGCTGGGCTCATGGCGTGTCCTTCTTCAGTTCGTCGATGTGCGCCTCGTAGGCACGCAGGAATTCCTTGCCGAACAGCTCATGGAAGTCGTCGGCGGCCTCGGCGGAGATCTGTGCGTACAGCTGCTGGAACACCTCCCACATCTGCGCCTTGCGCATCGACGGCAGCAGCGTCGAGAGCACCGAGGTCTGCGTCAGTTTGCCTTCGAGCACCGCCGGATCGAAGCGCTTGAGCACGCCCTCGAGCGCCGCACGCATGCCGGCCAGGAAGCCGAACTGGTGCGCGCGCAGGTCGTCGTAGGCGTCGCGCATCGCCGGCCCCGGGGCGATGAAGCCGCGCGTCGTCGGCCCGAGCAGGTGGTTCAGCGCGACCTCGACGTTGGGCGAGAACTTCAGCGGGTTGTTCTCGCGCGCGACGATCTTGGTGACCTCTGCGCGCACCTCGCGCTTGAGCGCCGCGCGGGCGATCAGCAGCTCAACCGTGCCGCGCGTGGCTTCGTGCAGAAGTTCGCCGACCAGCCGCATCGTCTGCGGGGTCAGCGCGCCGCCGGGCAGGGCCGGCAGCCCCAACCCCTCGCACAGCGCGCGGCTCAGCGCTTCCGCGTCGGCGCCGGCACCCGCCGTCGCCGGCGGTGCGGCCGGCACCGAGGCCG